>DYRC01000106.1:0-3242 GCA_020718925.1 Desulfonema limicola | reverse complement strand
TCTCCCCTCTCCGTTTCGGAGAGGGGTCGGGGGAGAGGTTCGGGGCGGGGTTAGAAAAATCCGGCTCGGCTATGTGTCCCATGATTTCCGCAATCATCCGGTGTCTTATCTGATGTTCAATGTGTTCGGGCTTCATCAGCGTGAAAAATTCGAGGTGTTTTGCTATTCTTACGGACCTGATGACGGCGGGCATATCCGAAAACACATTGCCCAAACCTGTGATCGCTTTACTGACATCCGCGATTTAAGCCATCCTGATGCAGCAAAACGCATTTATGACGATGAAATTGATATTCTGATTGACCTGACCGGTCATACGAAAAATAACCGGATGGCAATCTGCGCCCTTAAACCCGCGCCGATTCAGGTTACATATCTCGGATTTCCGGGAACCAGCGGGGCTGATTTTTTTGACTATATTTTCACAGATAAAATCGTAAGTCCTGAAGAACATCAGGCGTTTTACAGTGAAAAATTCGCCTATCTGCCGGATAGTTATCTGATATATGACAATCAGCAGCCGATTTCAGATAAAAAATTTACCAGAGCCGAAGCCGGACTGTTGGAAGTGAGAAATGAAGAAATGAGAAATGAGAAATCACTTCCCACTTCTCACTTCTCACTTCTCACTTCTCACTTTGTATTCTGCTCGTTCAATCAGGCATACAAGATTGAGCCGGTTATTTTTGACTGCTGGATGAAAATATTGGCTAAAATTCCGGGCAGCGTGTTGTGGCTGTCTAAGCAGCCGGAACCTGCTCAGAATAATCTTCGCCAAGAAGCTGAACGCCGGGGCGTCAACGGAAATCGTCTCATTTTTGCCCCTGGAATAGCCTCAAAAGCCGATTATCTTGCGCGTCTGATGCTGGCTGATCTTGCTCTGGATACTCAGATTTACAATGGTCATGCCACGACTGCGGACGCGCTTTGGACGGGCGTTCCGGTCGTTACCATTCAGGGAAATCATTTTGCATCGCGGGTAGCTTCAAGTCTTCTGACAGCCATCGGGCTGCCGGAATTGATAAGCAAAAATATTGAGGAATATCAAGCGCGTGTTCTGCGTATGGCAACGCATCCTGATGAATTGCTCAAAATTCGGCAAAAACTTGCCAAACATCGGCTGACGATGCCGCTTTTTGATACGCCGCGCTTTGTCAGAAATATGGAGATGGCATACTTGTCAATGTGGTCTTGTTTTGCTGCCGGAGAATCTCCGAAACAGATTGAGATAAAAACAGAGCAAAAAATACAGATAGATGTGAATGAGGAATTGGCTGCGGCATTTCAACATCATCAGGCAGGCAGATTTGCAGAGGCAAAAGCGGGCTATGATCGGATTTTGCAGGTCAATCCGAATCATGCGGACTCGCTGCATTTATCCGGCGTGATGGCGCATCAGCACAATGACAACGAGCGGGCTGTCGCACTGATCCGCAGAGCCATTGACATATCGCCGCAGAATGCCCTGTATTACAGCAATCTCGGCGCGATTCTTCAACGACAGGGCAAAACCGAAGAGGAAATCGCCTGTTACCGCAAGGCTATTGAAGCAAATCCCAATTATCCTGACGCATATTGCAATCTCGGCTTGGCATTGAAAGCGCGGGGAAAATCGGAAGAGGCGATGTCTATGTTTCAAAAAGCCGTGGAACTGAACCCGAATTATGCCAATGCCTATAACGGCATGGGAATGGTCAGAATGGAACAGTCCGAAGAAGCCGTAGTGTATTTTCAAAAAGCCATTCAACTGAATCCGAATTATGCGGACGCATATTATAATCTGGCAAACGCACTGGCTGCTGATCATGAGCAGGCAATTGCCTGTTATCGCAAGACGTTAGAACTTGAGCCGAATCATGGCAGGGCATTTACCAATCTGTTTCATCGCCTATTGTGCGCGTGTTCATGGGACAGGCTCGGCGAATTTTTTGCAAAATCCGAAGCGCGGCTTGAAACATGGCTTAAAGACGCTTCAAGAACGCCGGTGCAGCCGCTGATGAGTCTGATTCAGCATCCGAATCCGGCAAAAAACTTAGCCATTGCTCAATCCTGGGCAAAAGATGTGGTGAGCAGGGTTTCTGACCTAACCCCCCGGCCCCCTTCCCTGACAGGGAAGGGGGAGTCTCCCCTCTCCGCTTCGGGGAGGGGTTCGGGGGGGGGCAGGCAGCATAAAAGAATCAGACTGGGCTATTTATCCAATGATTTCCGGAATCATCCGGTGGCGCATCTGATTTCGGGCGTTTTCAGGCTGCATAACCGCAATGAGTTTGAAATTTATTGCTATTCTTACGGGCAAGACGATGGCAGCCTGTATCGGCAGAAAATTCGGCAGGATTGCGATTGTTTTATTGATTTGCAGCATGTCGGTCATGCGGAATCGGCACAGCGCATTTATGAGGATCAGATTGATATTCTTGTGGATCTGATGGGCTTTACCAAAAGCGGGCGACTGGAAATCTGCGCCCTGCGTCCTGCGCCGATTCAGGTGAATTATCTGGGCTATCCCGGAACCTGCGGCGCGGATTTTTTTGATTACATCATTGTTGATAAAACCATTGTGCCGCCGGAACACGCCCCGTATTACACGGAAAAATTGGTCTATATGCCGCATTCGTATCAGGCAAACGATAATCAGCAGGCGTTTTCAGATAAGCCGATGAGCAGAAAAGATTTCGGCATTCCTGAAAATCGCTTTGTTTTCTGCTCGTTCAATCAGGTGCATAAAATCGAGCCGATGATGTTTAATGTATGGATGAGTATTTTGCGCCAGATTCCTGAGAGTGTGCTGTGGCTTCTGCCCGGAAGCCCTTTGACCGAAGCCAATCTCAGGCGTGAAGCATCAGGCAGAGGCGTTGATCCGGCGCGGCTTATTTTTTCCGAAAGATTGGACAAACCTGAGCATCTGAGTCGTCATACTTTGGCGGATTTGGCTTTGGATACAAGGATTTATAATGGGCATACCACAACGTCTGATGCGCTATGGGCAGGGGTTCCGGTAGTTGCGCTGTTGGGAACGCATTTTGCATCGCGGGTATCGGCAGGTCTGCTTAAAGCTGTGGGATTATCGGAATTGGTTACGCACAATCTTGAAGAATATGAAAAACTTGCAGTTCGATTCGCTAAACAGTCCGGCGAGTTGATAAAAATTCGGCAGCAACTGTCCAAAAATCGCTTAACTGAGCCGTTGTTTGATACTGCGCGATTTACCAAAGATATTGAAACGGCGTATAAAGAGATGTTCA
>DYRC01000105.1 GCA_020718925.1 Desulfonema limicola | reverse complement strand
AAATCGCTATCAATAAAATCAATATCTTAAAATCCAAGTGCGTAACTCCTATATCAGGCTCTGTCTGTTTCGGATGCGCTATCTTATCGCCGTGAGACGATTTATCGCTCGGTGATTTCGCGGAATAATTTCGGAATCTCTGCCATGACCTCCGTAGCCAGAAAGCCGACAGAACCGATTTTTTCCGCAAGCCTGTCTGCTGCTGCCCCATGCAGATATACTCCGGCGCGAGCCGCTTCGCCGGCAGGCATTCCCTGAGCCATCAAGCCCCCAATCACGCCGGTTAAAACATCGCCCATGCCGCCGGAAGCCATGCCGGAATTGCCCGTAGCATTGACAAATATTTTGCCGTCAGGATGTGCGACAACTGTTCCCGCGCCTTTCAATACCAGATGAACATTCAATTCGGTTGCAAACTTCCGAGCGCAGGCAATGCGATCTTTCTGAATTTCTGCCGTTGTCATGCCGGATAGCCGCGCCATTTCTCCGGGATGCGGCGTCAGCACGGCTTTTGCTTTTCGTTCTTTCAATATATCTGCGGACAGCGCATTCAAAGCATCCGCATCTATCACCATCGGAATTTTGCTTGTTCGGATAATCTGATGAATCAGCTTTCGGGTCGGCTCTGCCTGTCCGAGTCCGGGACCCATCGCAATCGCTTGTTTGCCTTGTGAAAGTTCCATAATTTTTTCATAAGCAGATTCATCAAGCGCACCGTCCTCAGTTTCAGGAAGCGGGCAGGTCATGGCTTCTATTCCCAAAGTTTCCACTATCGGATTGATACTTTTGGGAATGCCCAGCGTAACCAGCCCTGCGCCCGCTCTCATGGCAGACATGGCAGTCATTGCTGCCGCGCCGGTTTTGCCGGGCGATCCCGCAATTACCAACAAATGCCCGGTCTGTCCTTTGTGAGCATCCGGCTGGCGGCGTACAAGTTTGAAACTCTCAGGCGTCAGTAAATATTGTTTCGGATTGACCTCTTTGGCAATAAAATTCGGAATGCCGATATTCACAACGCCGACCTTGCCGCAATACGCCGCACCCGGATAGAGGTAATGAGCAATTTTCGGATATGCAAATGTGGCGGTTGCCTTAGCCCGAATGCAGATTCCGCAAGGCTGACCCGTATCAGAATTAAGCCCGGACGGAATATCAATGGCAAATACCGGCTTACCTGACGCATTGACAAATTCAATAACGGTTTTGAAATAGCCCTTTACGTCAGAACTCAGCCCGGTCCCTAAAATGGCATCCACCCAAATATCCTGCGATAATTCATGCTGAAAAAATATCTGCTCATCCGGTATTTCAATGACCGGAATTTTCAAAGGCGCAAGAAGGGCAAAATTGGCGGCAGCATCGCCTGTCAGCGCGTCTCGTTTTGTAAGAAGATACACCCTGACGGCAACGCCAGCCTGAGACAGATACCGTGCCACCACAAAGCCGTCTCCGCCATTATTTCCTTTTCCGGACAGCACAGCGATTTTTTTGCCGGATAAATCACCGAAGTTTTCCAATAACAGCCGGGTTGCGCCCCGCCCTGCATTTTCCATCAGCACCCTTCCCGGAATGCCGAAAGATTCGATGGTTCTTCTGTCCATCTCGCGCATGTCATCTGCTGTCAGCAAGTATGTTGTTTTCATATCATTTTCCTCAGCTTGGGAAATATCCTATCGTCAAACAATGAAAGCCGCTTCTTCAATCCGTTCAATGCAATCGGAATAAACTGCTCAAAAAAGGTTTTTTCTTTAACCCGGCTTAAAAACCCGAAAGCCCCCAGCATCTGAAGATTTCGGCTGATACAGCAATATTCGTAGCCTCTTTGAAACCGCGCTTCATCTATCTGCATTATATCAGAAAGCCGCTTAAAACAATAGCGCGTTAATCGGGCTTGAAGATCATCCGGCAGATTCACATAAGGATCAATCAGCAATGACGCCAGATCATATTGAATGGGACCGATCCGCCCTGCCTGAAAATCAATGAAATAAATCTGACCTAACCCCCCGGCCCCCTTCCCTGAAAGGGAAGGGGGAGCGAAATGGAAAACTCCCCTCTCCGTTTCGGGGAGGGGTCGGGGGTGGGGTCTCCCCTCTCCGTCCCGGGGAGGGGTTGGGAGTAGGGTCTCCCCTCTCCGTTGCGGGGAGGGGTCGGGGGTGGGGTTGTTCGGGACGACCATGATATTTCTGGATTGAAAATCCCGGTGCATAAAGCCGTTAATGCCGAATTGAACAATCTGATCTGCTAAAAAGCAAAATTCATCTTCAAATTCTTCATAACAGACCTGCTTGTTCAGATACCCTTTCAAAAACGCCTCTGTAAAATACCGGCATTCTCTTTCCAGAATCATCTGCCGATCATAGACCGCGCTCTGATACGCCCATGACGGTTCAAAGCCCTGCTTTCCGATAACAGACATCTCAATCATCTGATCAATCACTGTCTGATAAGCAGACAAACCCACCCCTGCCCCTCCCAAGAGGGGACTTTTATCCGCAGAATTGATCCAATCCTGAAGATGAATATCGCCTAAATCTTCCAATATCACAAGCCCGGAAAATAAATCAGACGAATGAATTTCAGGAACCGGAACGCCTCTGTTGTGAAGATGCTGCCCGATTCTGACAAAAGAATCAACTTCGCAGACAGCATCCGATGTCCTGACGCCGTGATCTGCCAATATCAGCGAATGTTCTTCAGATTTAAGACGATACCATTTCCGATCTGATCCATCGCCCTTGAGCGGAATCATTTCAATCGGCTGTGGCAGGGCTTGAGCCGACATTGCTTCAATCGCAGCCTGCCGGTATCGCTCAATATTTCCCAAATCGCTCCATTTGCCATCCGCGATATGCGCTTTGATTTTTCCACCTTGCTCAATCAGCTTTTGAAATGCGTCAATGCTGGACGAAAACACGCCCGCCGGAATAAAATCAAGGATTTCCGGGTCAAGCACCTGAATGCCGGTGAAAGTGAGAAGTGAGAAGTGAGAAGTGAGAAGTGAGGAAGCAAGACCGGTGATAAAGCCGTCTTTATCTGTGCAGACGGTGTTGAATTGAGGATCGTCATATAAGACAAGCGTTGCCGGATACGGATGCGTCAGATGAAAGTCATAAACTTTGCGAAAATCAATATCGGTATAAATATCGCTGTTGATGACCATAAACGGTCGGTTATCAAAAAAATCCGCCGCATGTTTGATTGCGCCGCCGGTTCCTAAAATCTGCGGCTCATGTCGGGTCAAAACCGGAATGCGATAAGATTGCCCGGCAATAAATTCCTCAATTTTCTGATGCAGATGATGAGTATTGATGAGAATGCCCGTACAGCCTGCTTTTTCAAGATTTCGGATATGAATATCCAGTAAGGGGCGGTTTGCCAATGGAAAAAGCGGTTTGGGCAGATATTCGGTATACGGCAGAAGCCGCGTACCGAAACCTGCCGCAAGAATCAATGCTTTCATGCTTATCTGCCGAAAATTTCCACAACAGAAGCCTGCTGA
Source organism: Desulfonema limicola (assembly GCA_020718925.1). Lineage (GTDB taxonomy): Bacteria > Desulfobacterota > Desulfobacteria > Desulfobacterales > DYRC01 > DYRC01. The sequence continues at coordinate 8,485 of DYRC01000105.1, read as the reverse complement.
TAATCTTTTGGAATATCAAATGTTGTCGAAGGTATGGATTTTTTTTCAACTTTGACCACATCGCTCAACATATTGTATTTGCCTCCCTGATAATCAACAACTCTGAGGGGCCAGCCTTTTTCCAAAAGCGACATGACTTGGGGCGAAGACATTGCAGCATAATCGCCGATCATGCTGATCCCGGATGTGAGGCTTCTCATCATTTCAGAGAATCTTCTCACATCAAATTCGCTGCCCATTTTGATGCCGCCTGTGATCCACAGAGCTTCGCTCAACTTTCCGTCAATTCTGATTTCGTATTTCCGGGCTGGGTATCCGGCAATCGTATCGCCCAGTCCCGTATCAACGACTTGGACGTTGGGATTGGGGGAATTTTTCCCGGGGCTTATCTGATCCTTGAGCGCCTGTTTCAGCATATCCCGCTGTTCCGCAGGAATTGCCGACAACTGTTCATCCATCATCTTATCCATATCATTCATGATTTTACCGGCTTCAGATGCAAGCTGACTCGGCGTCCCCCGCCAAAATATCTTCTGCTTGGGATTTGCAAAGCACAATTGGTTTTTTGCCACATCAAAGATCATAATCTGATCCGGGTTGACCAGTTTCATCTTATTATCCTGAATGTGTGTGGTTCTATTTTCGCTTTGACCGCTTTCCGTGAATACCCATCCGGCATACGCCGAAGTTGTCATTATTGTAAGCAGTACGGTTATCACAATGGTTCTGATGTTCATTATTTAATCCCTCCTGAACAGAAAATAGCCTAAGATGCCGATCCTGTCAACCCTTTAGCCGGGTAACAGTGATTCAGAACGAAAATAAGTGTAACTGATAAAAAGATTCGCTATCAAAGAATGATAAAGCACCCCTCCCCCGGCCCCTCCCCTGAAAGGAGAGGGGAGTAGTGACGATGTCTCCCCCTTCCCTTTCAGGGAAGGGGGCCGGGGGGTTAGGTGGGTTTGAAAAATCATCCGGATAATAATTCGGGTTTTTCGGATTGTCGGAAGTTACGGAATCGGGAGCGGAATTGTTCGGGGAAATATCTGTGATGCGCCTGACAGATAAGGGAGCGATGCTTGGCACCGCCCCCCTGAGTGGTTATTTTCCTTCAAGAACATTCTGAATCGTGGACTGCAAATCCTGTTTTGCCGGTGCGGCGGGTGCCGGAGATTTTTCTACCGGGGCTGCCGGGACAGGCTGAGGTGTTGCGCTGCCTTTTTCCATCAGCGACTTTGCCATCTCTGTCCGCTGTCTGACCAAATCCGTCTGATGGGGTTCGAGTTTGAGTTTTGACGCTTTGTCCAAATATCCCACTGCCGCTTTCATGTCGTTTTTGCCGGTGGCAATGTCGGCTTTGTAAAGCAGCACGACCAGATCAATGCCGGTCAGCCGGGACTGAGCGAGTCTGCGATGTTCATCCGTCAATCCGTAACGCATAGCCGTATTGAGATCAGACCGGATTTCCATAAAATCAGGCATTCCTTCCCCTTCCATCAGGGAATCTGCCTTTTTTACGAAATAATTGAACATGACGGGATAAACTTCTTCTTTGCTGTAAACGGCTTTGAGGTCTGCCGGACGCTCTACTCCGGGCATTCTCACCAGCAGTTTTTTGCCCAAAGGCGCGAAAATACCCTTCCATACTTCAAGCGTATGACCTTTGGGTTCAAGATAGTAGTTGGACACATTGGAAACACTTGCAACGATAATCAGCGTGAATATTGCGGCAAGTGCGGCAATAAAATACTTCATCGTTTTTTCCATAGGCTCTGATCCTTTCTCTGCTTCTTTTTTTACAATGCAAGGCGGTGGCGTGTAACTGACGCTCGCCTGAGATCCGGGGTCATATCGTCTGACATCGGGTCTGTAACCGGGTTCAGGTTCCGGTTTGGGAATGACCGGCTGAGGCGGAACAGGTTCCACCAAAGCAAAGGCGTTGATGTCAAATTTCAATGCCAGCAGCCCCTTAACACGCTGGCATTCAGCCTCATCGCCGCTGACAAACGGGGGCGGCACAATGCCTTTGTAATACGAATCATCGCACGATACCGAGAAGAGCTTTTCCGGAATCCATGCCTCAAACGTTTTGGCAAGAAGTTCTCTGATCGTAAGCGGTTTTCTCGGCATCACCAATGGGAATGCGGAGATGTCAAACTTCAACGCCAACAACTGCCTGAGTTTGGCATTATCGCCGACAAACGGCGGCGCGGTGAATCTGTCCGCATAAGACTTGTCCGGTTCAACGCTGAAAAGCGTCTCCGGTGTCCACGATTCAAACGTTTTGGCAAGAAGTTCTCTGAGTGTAACCGGCTTTTTCGGCATGACCAGCGGAAATGCACTGATGTCGAACTTCAACGCCAGCAACTGTCTGATCTCCGCAGTATCGCCGACAAACGGCGGGGCGGTGAATCTGTCCGCATAGGACTTGTCCGGCTCAACGCTGAAAAGCGTTGTTGGTGCCGGAGCATCGAATTTCTTCAAAATAAGCTCTTTTACAGACAATTTAGCAGAAGAAGCATCAGGCGATGGGTTGATTTTTTCAGCCGGCTTTATCGCTTTCTCATCATCAATTGGTTTTGATTTTGATAAGTTATTCTCAGCGACTTTTTTTACTTCCGCCCCCTTTTTTTGGCTTATGTTTTTCTTTTTTGAACTGCCAGAACCTTTTTTTACCATAAAAACCTCTTTGAATTCAAAACTCTTTAGCATATAATGACAACAGATTATTACAATGAGCAACAAAAATATTCATTTCGGTATATAAGATCATGCTTTTTTTGTAAAGATTTTTTTGCCGATGCAATAAGGAAGAGCTAAAAAACGCTGACACTTATGCTGATGACGCTGCTTGAAAATTTTTTCAAACCTCCGACTCTCAAAGGACTTTCTCTGAATGTCCGTACGGTGAATCTTTCTTTGGACGGACTTCGCACCGGCGTGGACAATATCCGGCATGACGTTCATTTAAGTGACGGATTTTGCAAAACGGTCTATGATCTGACGATTCATCTGATCGCAAAACACACCCATTCCGAAGATATTCTGAATTTGGATAAATCTTCGATACTTGCAAATGAAAAGGAACAATTCAAACGCCTGTGTGAAGAAGTCATGACGGATGCGGTTAATAAGGCGAAGCTTGCTGATAATCCTGTCATCAATATCTTGGCTCAGGTGGCGGTGATCAAATTCATCCTGAAAAATATCCGGAACTGTTTTGATATGCTGATGGATACCGGAGATAATATGATTCGGGAATATAATATTACAAATAAACGGGATAAGCTGGATAAATCCATTGCTTTGAAAAACCGGCTCTCGGAACTGACGCAGAACAAAAATACATTTTTATGCAGCATCAGCCGGGAAATTTTTCAGTATTTTTCAGAAGTTCAGACCCATAATCTCAAGGATATGCGCCAGATCAATTTCGGCGATGACGGGATGCTGCCGGAAGAAATTTATTTAAATCCCATGCTCTATGCGGAAAACCCCTCAGATGATGTGTTTATGATTGAAGAATATGACCTTCTGATGGGGCATCGCGTGGACGATCCGGATAAATATGAGCCGTTGGCAGAGTTTATTGTGAATCTGCTGACGGAAATTCATATAAAAGATAATCATAACGATGCATTCTCACCTGAAGAGTTTAAAAAAACAGCATATCAGTGGATCAAACATTCGGATAATGTTGATACGCTTTTCAACCATTTTCAAACTCTGCATCAGGCACGGCTGTTAAAAAAGAAAAAAGGCGATAAATCCGAAATTTCCGCATTAACCGGGCAGGCAGCCGCGCAGAAACGGCGACTGAGTTTCTTTTATAAAAAATTCAATAAAACCGGAGTATTAAACAGGATTGCAGCATTATATGAAATGAAACCGATATATTCCGAATATTGTCCGCCGCTGGTTCCGCAGGTGGTGCTGCAATATATGATTGCTCCGGGTTCCAGAAAAGGGACAAAAAATCGTCTTGAACGCTCAAAGCAGTTTTTTTCAAAACCATTTTTCACAGAATCTCTGGATATGGCTGCCAAACAGTCAAGAAAAGTCGGAAAATCTGCCAAACAGGCATGTCTGATGCGGTTTCTCAAAGCCTTTTTCCGCTATCACCGGGATTTTCAGAATGCCATCATGCTCAGACAGGCAATGGATGAACTGCACCTTGCCAGAGAGGAGAAAATCATTCATCTGTCCAGAAGCAACAACACCCTGTATGAATTTCTGCTTCCGCATGAGCGGGTGTCTGAAGAAAAGCCCATTTTCAATCACGTCATTGTCAAGGCGGACGTGCGGGGCTCCACGGATATTACGCATCGGATGATTGAGCAGGGCTTGAATCCCGCGTCTTATTTCAGCTTAAACCTCTTTGATCCGATCACGGATATTTTAGTTGAATATGACGCATCCAAAGTGTTTGTGGAAGGTGATGCGATTATTTTATCCATTTTTGAACGTGAAGAAACACCCGAAGGCTGGTACAGCGTTGCCCGCGCCTGCGGTTTGGCGGCGAATATGTTGTCCATTGTGCAGCGATACAATGTCCGAAACCATGAACATCAACTGCCCATTATCGAATTGGGCATCGGCATCTGCTTTAAAGAAGATAAACCCTTGTTTTTATTTGACGGAGCTAACCGGATTATGATTTCATCAGCAATCAATCTGGCGGATCGCCTGTCCGGATGTTCAAAAGCATTGCGGAAACGACAGGAGCTTGTCAAAGGTCATTTCAATCTGTATGTGTTTCAGACGGTCTCTGAAGAAGAAATGTCCAAAACCGCTGACGATCTGTTTTTACGATATAATGTCAATGGTATAGAACTCAGCAAACCCGGCTTTCAAAAGCTGCAAAAAGAAATCGGTATGAAATGTATCAGCGCGACAGTTCCCGGATTCGGGACATCCAAAATGAATTTTTATGTCGGAAAATTTCCGACCGCAACCGGCGAATATCAGACTCTGGTGATTCGGGAAGCCTCTGTGATTCAGATGAACCCTGAAACATTTCAGCCTGTCAGGACAACATCCAGAAATTATTATGAAGTCTGCACCAATCCCAAAATATGCGAAAACATTAAAAAGGCGGCATCCAAATCATGAAAACCCTGATTGAAAAACAACAGGTATTACTATCCATTCTGAAAGCATCCGATTCTTTGGCAGTGGCATTTTCAGGCGGTGCGGATAGCAGCTTTTTATTGGCAACCGCACATCAGGCATTGGAAGAAAATGTCATGGCAGTTACCGCCGTATCGCCAATTCATTCCCGGCGCGAGAAACAAGCGGCAATATCCTTTGCAAAACGGCTGGGCGTCCGCCATATTCTCATAAAAACAGATGAGATGAATATTCCGGATTTTATCGCCAACACAAAAGATCGCTGTTATGTCTGCAAAAAGCTTATGTTCAAAGAAATTACTAAAGCGGCGGCAGCCGCAAATATTTCTCATATCGCGCATGGCGCAAACATGGATGATTTGAATGATTTCCGTCCCGGATTCAAGGCTGCAAAAGAGATGGGCGTGTTTGCTCCCCTGATTGATGCGGAATTGAGCAAGGCGGATATTCGCAGACTTTCGCAGGAGATGAAACTGCCTTCATGGAATCGTCCGGCAATGGCGTGTCTTGCCACCCGTATTCCATACAACACGCCGATTTCTCAAGATAAGCTTAAGATGATCGAAGATGCGGAGGAATATCTTCTGAGTCTGGGAATCAGCGCCTGCCGGGTCAGGCATCACGGCGACATTGCGCGGATAGAAGTGTCTCAGACAGAGTTTGATCTGATCCTTGAACATCGTCAGCCGGTGATTAAAAACCTGAAGAAAATCGGCTTTGTGCATATTGCGCTGGATTTGGCAGGATATGTTCAGGGAAGCATGAATCTGTGAGATGCCTACAACAATATTCAGCCGTTATAATCGGCTGCAACTGATGGTTAGGAATTTTTAACTCAACGTAACGGTATGAAATGTGTCAGACAATCGCATAAAGACTAATAGTCCGGCTGTGTTGTTGTCTAACAGGGATTTTCAGAATTGGCACGATCAGCTTTGCCATCGCCGTTCATATCACCATAGCGGAGCGAGATCATATCTCTATCAGGAAGCCATAGCATGAATCTGTATTTGCCGGACATTTTCCCATTCCGAGTTGTTTTTCATTGCATACCACAAATCATGCTTTTTCTGTAAATTCAGCCATAAATCAGGTGTGGTTTTAAAAGCCCGTGATAACCGCAGAGCCATATCAGGTGTAACCGGCTTCCGTTCATTAACAATATCGGCTACGGTCTTTCTGGAAACACCGAGTATGTCAGCCAAAGCAGTAATGCTAAGAGATAATGGCTTAAGATGCATATTTTTTATGATGCGCCCCGGATGTGCCGGTTTTCTCTGCATATTCATCATTTCTGAATTTCCTCTGTTATTAAATTCGGCTTGTACCCCCTTTTCAAAGATACAAGCCTACAATCCTAATGATAATTCACATAATCTAAAAGGTAGGCATTGCCGTTCTCAAACCTGAACGTAATCCGCCACGCCCCCGACACCTTCACAGCCCAGATATTATCGCCTCTGGGCAGCAACGGGTGTAAGCCCGCTCCGGGGAAATCAACATCCCCGATCTCGGTCGCAGCATCAACCCTATCTAAAATATCTGCAATCTTATCTGCGTGCTTGGCTTGAATTCCTTTCTTAATTCCATGATAATAGAAATTCTTCAATCCCGTATGAACAAAGGACCTAATCACAGAAGACCTCGTTTAACGTCATAGAAAGAACCTTTCTTGAGTTAGTTTTTATACCTTCAGATTGTCTGATATTAAGATAACACTGCAAAATAGGATTTTGTCAAACAGGATTGTACGTTCCTATCATGCCTTGAACCGCTTTGCGTGCAAGCCGGGCGATCTCTTCGGGAACTTTCACTTCCCCCTGCATCAGTTCAAGACTTTGCGCCACATCTTCCAAGGTGATTTTTTTCATGTCCGGGCATTTCATCTTGGTGGATACCGGATGAAACCGCTTAGTCGGCGCGGCTTTTTTCATGGCGTGAAGAATGCCGATTTCTGTGCCGATAATAAACTCGCTGTGATTGGAACTCTGTGCATATCGGATCATGCCGGACGTGCTTAAAACCACATCCGCCAATGCCAAAACTTCGGGGCGGCATTCAGGATGCGCCATAAACAGAGCCGCCGGGTGTTTTTTTCTGGCTCTCTTCACTTCCGCTGGACTCAGATTGTCATGGATCGGACAATATCCGTTCCACAGATGCACTTTCTTATCGGTTTTGGACGCGGTGTATTTTGCAAGATTTCTGTCCGGAATCATCAGAACTTCTTTTGCCTCAAGGCTGTTCACCACCTGAACCGCATTGGCGGATGTGCAGCACACTGTGGACAAGGCTTTGACAGCCGCAGGAGAATTGACATAGGTAACAACAGGCATGGGGCGAAGAACTGAGAGCTTTTCTTTCAGCAATTCAGGCGTAACCATATCTGCCATAGGGCATCCCGCATCAGGGCGGGGAAGCAGCACCGTCTTATCCGGAGATAAAATCGAAGCGGTCTCTGCCATAAAATGCACGCCGCAGAATACAATCACTTCAGCGTCTGTCTGAGAAGCTTTGATGCTCAATTCCAACGAATCGCCGCAAAGATCGGCAATATCCTGAATTTCCGGCGGCTGATAGTTATGCGCCAGCAGAATCGCTTTCCGTTGGGTGAGCAGTTCTTTTATTTTTTTTCGCGTTATCATGTCTCACTCTTCCATCTGCAAAACTTCTGCGCCCTGAGGAATCGTAAATCTGAATACCGAATTATCAATATCCTGATTAAACTGATAATTGGTCATCTGAATGATGGTTTCATCCTCATACGAATTGTAAGTAACCACTTTTTCTATCTCAAAGGTCTTTTTGGACACAGACAGATAAATCGCGGCAATATCAAACTTTTTTTCTTTGGGCAGAAGTTTGATGATGTGATAGCCCTCTTTTTCTTTCTCAAGGCTCAACGTGAAGTTTTTTCGGATCAGCCGGATATCTGATAAAAAACTCGCGCCTTTGCCGTCTCCGAAATAATCTGCGGCTTTGCCTAGCATCACCTGATTATCCTGGGGTTTATGAACCCAAAGTTCCTGACCATCGCTGACAATCACCTGTTTGGTAGGCTTTTCATATTCCCAGCGCATCATGCCGGGGCGTTTTACCTGTATTTTTCCATTGGCATTGTCCGTAATATCCATAGCTTTGATGGTGGATTGCTGGAGAAAGCGGGCAGAAAAACCTGCTCCGGCATGGCGGGCTTCCACTTTGTCCATGAGTTCGTCAAGCGTTAATCCCGCAAACGCCGTCGGCGCAAACATCAGCGCGGCAGTCAACGCAATAATGGCAAATTTGAATTTCATAACATTTTTCCTTTTTAAGTGCTTATATAAAACAAGCTTATTTTTACAGGAAAAACTGA
>DYRC01000104.1 GCA_020718925.1 Desulfonema limicola | reverse complement strand
AAAAAAAGATTCTTATACTCATCGTTCATTTCTCCGTGATAAAATTTCTGATTATCAGAGATCATTCTCCCTGCCGATGTTCGGACTTGTTCACAAAAGGCATGATCTTCCGTTCAACCGCCTCGTAAAACGCCATGTCGTTTCTGACCTTTACCGCTGCTATCAGTCGATCAGACAAATCCTCAATATTGTCAAGAGAAGGGTTATTCTCCAATACCTCATTCAATGAGGTTATCAGAAGCTCCTTTTCAACATCGCTGGCTTTCCGGTATCCGTTGAGAATAGCATCGCTGATGATCAACTCCGCTCTATCTGCAACCATCTGATACTTAATCTTATCCGTCTTTAATTTATAGATAAGAGAAGAAAAATCGTATCCGGCAAACCACCATGCGATGGCTGTTTTTTCCGGCTCAAATCCGGGGCGGGCAAACATGAAATGATCCGTGTTGAGAATCATCTGCTTGAAGGAGCTGTACTGCTGGGGAATAGGCGAATTCCATTCGATAATCGAAGCCGAAGGTTTGACCAGCATATCGTCTTTGCCCACAATGTTCAGAAAATGAATATTGTCCTTTTTTGCAATATGAAATTCGTGTTTATGACGGATAAAGCCCTGATAAATAATATCCGTCAACGCCGAATAAGGAACCCAGCGATCATCGAATGTCCAGTTGATGATGTTGGCAAGAGAGCCGTTCTTGTTTTCTTTGAAATACTGATCCCAGGTCCATGTCAACATACTCATGCTTACCGAATTGAGAATCAGCGAATCAAGCAAAAACAGAGATACGCCCCAATTCTTGAGCATAGCCTGATAAGGTTGTGTAATTTCATAGAAAGTTTTGAAAGATTTTTCCATTCCCAAATCTCTTGCGCCGATAATCGGGACTCCGTAATATGCCAGCCGGTGGATTTTATCGCTGACATCCTTTCCTTTTTTGCCAATCAGGTAAGAAAGAATCGCACCTCCGATACAGACAGCGAATACATTCAGTGTCTTTTCAGCGGGATAGAGACGAAGCAATGACGTGATAAGCTTTTCAAAATCATCTGCCAGATTATCCAGAGTCCATCCCGAAAGACTGAATAAAGATGATGTCCCCCAATCCACCAGATAAACATCAAATCCCTCATCATTGAAAAACTTGATGAAATTGTCATCGTTGAAATTTGTTCCGTAAGCCCTGCTCATAATCGAATAGCTGTAAATCAGAGGGCGAGCTTGTTTTTCATAAGCATCTTTGCTGGCAGGAAATTCCCAGACAATGTAATTATCGTTTTCTACAAATTTCTTAACACCTTTCATAAAACAATCATCAAGCATGGCAAGTCTCCTTTCATAAAATTATCTTAATTTACAGAATAACACCGAAAATGACAACTGATTTCTGTTTTGAGCCTATTTTTCAATAAATAGCGGTTGACCGGCGAACGAATTTTTTGAGCGATGAAAATAATGCCATTGAAAAAAATATTCAGACGGCTATAATGCGATAAAACAGATTCCGGAGGCATAAGATGATTCAGACCCGCAGAGAATTTATTTTTCAGATGATCGGCTCAGGCATCCTTGTATTTCCGATGTTGAGCGCCTGCACATCGTCGCTTGAAAATGACTATAACCGCATTCCGCTTGAAAAGCCCGACAAATGGGATCCGATTGCATATAACCGCATTCGGGGCAATGCAGGCGCGATTCCCCCAGCCTATCTGCCCGATATTAACGGACCTGATGGCGTAACAAAGCATCTTGGCAAGCATCTGCCTTATATCGCTATGATTGATCCGTCTCTTGTTCCTGACAGATATATTCCATTGATGTGGGGCGATCCGGCAAAAGGACATACACGACATCCGAATGCTCTGCCGGACACGTCCAACAATTATCAGGGACATTGGTATAACTGGATACGCATTCGCAAAGCCGTCAGCCGGTGGTCAGAAACTGCCGAAAGTGCTTACAGTAATTGGCCCGTCGTCAATCCGTCAGACCGGGGGCTGTATTCGGTCTATGGTGAAGGCGACATTATGGCGGATAAAGGCATCAATACGGTTTATCTGGCAGCATGTCCGCCGAATGTCCGTCAGGGCGATACGCTCAGAATTTGGGCGCATTGTCTGACACATGGTGAATACATTGATTTTATTACGTTATAGCTATGGAAAACAGAAGACAATTTGATCGGATTTTTTTCTCGGCAGAAGATGGGATCACCGGTTCTTTCGCGCTTGCCGATTCATCGGCACATTCGGATGCAACCGTGATGGATCTGAGCGTCGGCGGGATTCGGCTGACCATCGGCAAAGACGGATTTTCCCAACTGAAACAAGGGGATCGTCTGATGCTGATTGAGCTTAACGGTGCTTTCGGGCTTGAGCATATCGTTCATATTGAAATGGAAATCCGATGGGTATTGAGCCATCCTTCCTTCAATCACATCGGCTTAGGCTGCCATTTTCTGAATACGACGCCGCAAGTCAGAGACCATCTCCGCACGTTTTTGGAATCATGGATAGACAACACTCAGACATAATATCCGGCAGGCTTTACATTGTTTCCACGCCCATCGGCAATATGGAAGACATCACCCTCAGAGCCATCCGGATTCTGGGCGAAGTTGATCTGATTGCGGCAGAAGACACGCGCCATACTGCCCGGCTGCTGGCGCATCACCATATCAATACCCCGCTGATCTCCTGCCATGATTATAACGAGCGGGATCGGGCTGCGGGGCTGATTGAAAAAATCAGGCAGGGCGCGTCTGTTGCCTTGGTGTCAGATGCCGGAACGCCGTCTGTCTCGGATCCCGGATATGTGTTGGTGAGACAAGCTATTGCCAGCGGAATTTCTGTGATTCCGATTCCGGGCGTATCTGCGGCAATTACAGCATTAAGCGTGTCAGGACTGCCGACAGATGCGTTTGTGTTCATCGGCTTTCTTTCAAAACAGAAAACAAAACGCAACAAGCAGATTGAATCGCTTAAACACGAAGAAAAGACGGTTATCATTTACGAATCGCCTCAGCGCGTGATGGCAGTGATAGAAGAAATTCTTGAGATAGCCGGAGATCGCCAAGCCGCATTTGCCAGAGAAATGACCAAAGCTTATGAGGAATTTATCCGGGGCAGGCTGTCTGAAATTCTTGAAAATTTGAAAGCGCGGGCTGCCATCAAAGGCGAGTGTGTGCTGATTGTCGCCGGGTGCGACAAAGAATCATCCGGTGTCAATCCTGAGATGATCACTCAGGATATTCAGGCGCGGCTGCGCTCAGGAGAGCGTGTTTCGGAGATTTCCAAAGAACTTGCAAAGCAATACGGGCTTTCTAAAAAGCTGATCTATGAAGAAGCATTGAAATTGCAGAATCGTAACGGAGCGGATTAATTTTATGCACATTACATTTTACGGAGCGGCGCGGGAAGTAACCGGTTCTATGCACTTAATCGGCACGGAGCAGGATCGGATTCTCTTGGATTGCGGCATGTTTCAGGGAAAGCGCAAGGAAAGCGACATTAAAAATCGTGCGCTGCCATTCAATCCCAAAATTATCACCAATGCGATTCTGTCTCACGCGCATATTGATCATTCAGGGCGCATTCCCATGCTGACCACGCGCAATTTCAAAGGGCGCGTGATGTGTACGCGGGTTACGGCAGATGCGTCGCGTTATCTGCTGCCGGACAGCGCGCATATTCAGGAATCTGACGCCAATTATTTAAACTACAAAACCCTGCGCTCTGCCTTGTCTCAGTTGAAAAAAGCGTCAAAACGGGAACTGAACGGCATCAAAACGATTCTCAAAACAGAGCGCAGTCAGTTGAATATTGAAACTATCAACGAACTGATGGTGAAATATCGGCTGGAGCGCATCCGCCCGCTTTATACCACTGATGAAGCTGAGGCATCGCTTGATTTTTTTGACGGGTATCCGTATCGCTATCCGATTACTATCGGGCATGACACCACCTGCACGTTTTATGAAGCCGGACATATTTTGGGGTCTGCGTTCAGCGTTATCCGCATTCGGGAAAACGGGAAAACATACCGGATTTGCTATACCGGCGACATCGGGAGATTCGGCAAGCCGATTTTAAGAGACCCCTGTCTTGATTTTGCCAAAGAGGATCAGGACATTGATCTGATGATTATGGAAAGCACTTACGGCAACCGCTTTCATGATCCGGTTACGGATTTGAAAGGACAGTTGAAAGAGGTGCTGCTGGCAGCCTATCAGCGGGGCGGCTCTGTGCTGATTCCGTCATTTGCTTACGGAAGAACGCAGGAACTGATTTACATGCTGCATGAGTTGTATGACAGCGGACAAGTTCCCCGAATGCCGATTTATGTGGACAGTCCGCTCGCAGTCCGGCTGACCGGCGTGTTCGGCGAGCATCCCGAAGTGTATCGTCAGGAAACCCATGAAACCTTTCTGGAAAAAGGCAAAAATCCCTTTTCGTTTGAGCAGATTCGCTTCACCTCATCGGTTGAAGAATCTATGGAGCTGATGCGTGAAGAAAAACCGCATATTGTTCTGGCATCTTCAGGCATGTGCGAAGGCGGGCGCATTCTGCATCATCTGCGGTATAAAATTCACAATGCGAACAATACCATTCTGATTGTGGGCTATATGGCTCAGAACACGCTCGGCAGGCGTATTTTGGAAAAATCCGAAGAATATGAAAAAAATGGCAGAAAAGGTCTTCCGCCATTGCTGAAGTTTCTCAACAAAGAATATCCGCTTAAAGCGCGTGTGGTCAAGCTCGGAGGCTTCAGCGCACATGCGGACAGAAATGAAATGCTGAAGTTTTTGCAGGAATCAGGACTTAAAATCAGACGTATTGCCGTTGTTCACGGAGAAGAAGAGCAATCCCTGTCGTTTGCCCAATATCTTGCTGAAAAAGGATATTCCGTGTTTGTTCCGCAAGCCGGAGAGACCGTAGGACTGAAATAATATCAAATTTCCGTGAACAGGATTTCCGATAGCCGTGCGTTATGATAAGAGAGAAGAAAAATCATGGAACAGATACAGACAGAAAATGTGCTGACCTTGAAAGAGGTCGCAAATTATTTGAAAATTCCCGAAGAAAAATCAGATGATGATTTTTCAGACAAACTCCGCCTGATGATTTACTCAGAACGGGGAAGACCTGAAAATAATGCACATTCCTGATACTGACACGCTTACGCATTTACATGCAGGAAACCCGAAAGTCATTGAAAATCTTAAACAACTTGATGATTCCGATGTGAGAATCTCAATCATTACTATAATAGAATTGCTGCGCGGACGTTTTGAATTTCTGTTAAAGGCGTCTGACAAGATGAAACACACTCCTTATCCGAAAATTATCCCCTACTTTTTCATGCGATTGCTTTGTGTCTTACAAGTTTATCTTGATTTTTTTTCAGCAACCATATAGAAATCTTTATATTATTCTTATAAATACCGTTTGCAGACGTAGAATATCGAAAGAGAGGAGTTTGGGTCAAATGAGTGAAATGATAGACAAACTAAGAAACATCGCCTTGTCGGGGCATGGGTCTTCCGGTAAAACTTCCCTATCCGAGATTATGCTGTTCAAAGCCGGCGTGACCAACCGCGTAGGACGGGTGGAAGACGGCAATACGGCGATGGATTTCGAGCCTGAAGAAATTCGGCGGCAGGTCAGCATCAGTACCGCTTTTCATCAATATACATGGAAAAAATACACGGTTAACCTGATGGACACGCCGGGTGATCAGAATTTTTTTTCAGATACCAAGTTGTGTATGCAGGCTGCTGACGGCGCGCTGCTGCTGATAGATGCTGTTGACGGCATAAAAGTTCAGTCCGAGCTTGCATGGGATTTTGCTTCGGGATTCAACATGCCCTGCGCGATTTTCATCAATAAACTTGACAAAGACCGATCAGATTTTTCGCGTACACTTGAAGATATTAAAAAGAGCTTTGAATCTCCCAAGCCGATTATCCTTCAACTGCCTATCGGCGCGGAAGCCGGTTTCAAGGGCGTGGTGGATTTGGTGGGCATGAAGGCATATATTTATGACGCATCCGGAAATGCCAAAGAAAGCGACATTCCCGCAGATATGAAAGATGAAGCGGAAATGGAACATCTGGCGATGGTGGAAAACGTGGCGGAAGCGGATGATTCGCTGCTGGAAAAATATCTGGAAGGAGAAAGCCTCTCAGATGATGAAATCAGGTCTGCATTGAAAAAAGGAACGTTAAACCGGGCGTTTGTGCCGGTGATGTGCGGTTCTGCCACAAAAAATATCGGCATTGATCTGCTGATGGATTTTGTAATCAATTGTATGCCATCGCCCTCAGATCTCGGGGCTTTCACGGCAGCAGACCCGGATAGCGGAAATGAAATTCAGTGCCTGCCGGATCCGGATGCGCCATTTGCGGCATTTGTATTCAAAACCGTAGCAGATCCGTATGCGGGACGCCTTTCGATTTTCAGAGTTGTTTCGGGAAAGCTCGGCTCAGACGGCAATTTTTACAATGTCAACAAAGATTCAAAAGAACGATTCACCCAATTGCTGAGAATTGCCGGAAAAGAACAGAAACCCGCATCCGGCGCGATTCCGGGTTCAATCTGCGCCGTAGCCAAACTCAAAGACACCGGGACCGGCGACACCTTATGCGCTGAAAATAAAAAGGTGAAATTCAAATGCGCTGAACCGCTTCCTGCCATGATTTCGTTTGCCGCATCTCCCAAAGAAAAGGGCGATGAAGACAAAGTATTTTCTTCATTGTCAAAGGTCATGGAAGAGGATATGGCGCTGAGGCT
Source organism: Desulfonema limicola (assembly GCA_020718925.1). GTDB lineage: Bacteria > Desulfobacterota > Desulfobacteria > Desulfobacterales > DYRC01 > DYRC01. Next base: position 5,324 of record DYRC01000104.1, on the reverse strand, counting down.
GGTCCGCAATGCTGAAACCAAAGAAATTCTCCTGTCCGGCATGGGACAGGTGCATATTGAGGCGACCGTTGAAAAACTCAAGCGCAAATATAATGTGGATGTGCAGCTCAAGCCTCAGAAAGTGCCGTATCGGGAAACATTCAAGAAAAAAGTCCGGGTTCAGGGACGCCACAAAAAGCAGACCGGCGGACACGGACAGTTCGGAGACTGCTGGGTACAGTTTGAGCCGCTGCCCAGAGGATCAGGCTTTGAATATGTGGATGCCATCGTGGGCGGCTCTATTCCCAGACAATATATTCCGGCAGTAGAAAAAGGCATTGTGGAATCTATGGCAAGAGGCTTTCTGACCGGTTCGCCGATGGTGGATTTCAGAGCTACGGCTGACGACGGGTCTTATCATGCAGTGGATTCTTCCGAAATGGCGTTCAAAATTGCCGGATCACTGGCATTCAAGAAAGCTATGGAACAGGCACAGCCGGTATTACTTGAGCCGATTATGGAAGTTACGGTCATCACGCCGGAAGACTACATGGGCGACATCATGGGTGATCTGAACAGCCGCCGCGGAAGAGTTTTAGGCATGGACAGCGCGGGCAAAAAGCAGATTATCAAAGCCAATGTGCCAATGGCGGAATTTTTAAGCTACGCGCCGGATCTGAACTCCATGACCGGCGGACGCGGCACCTTTTCGCTGAAATTTTCGCATTATGATGAAGTGCCTGCCGCAATTGCTCAGAAGGTGATTGAAGAGTTGAAAGCGGATCAGGAATAAATTCTGTAAATCTTCCCCTTCCCTGTTCAGGGGAGGGGAGGTTTTTTACTTATGCCAAAGCATCCCGGATTCGTTTCATTGCCTGTTCAGCATTTTCAAAACTGTTGAACGCGCTGATTCGGATAAATCCCTGCCCGCATTTTCCGAATCCCGCGCCCGGTGTGCAGACCACTCCGGCGTTGTTCAGCAATAAATCGAAAAATTCCCATGAATCGCGTTTCGCATTCACCCAGATATACGGCGAATTGTCTCCGCCCACACAGTCAAAACCCAGCCCGGTCATCTCTTTCCGAATGAGTGCGGCATTGGCAAGATAGCCGTCAATCAACGCTTTGGTCTGCTTTTTGCCTTCTTGGGAATAAATTGCTTCGGCTGCCCGCTGCACCGGATAAGATACGCCGTTGAATTTGGTGGTATGACGGCGATTCCATAAGCTGTGCAGCAAATGCGCGGCGCCGCTGTTATCGTATGCCATGCAGTCTTTGGGAACTACGGTGTACGCGCATCGGGTTCCGGTAAAGCCTGCGGTTTTGGAATAGCTTCTGAACTCAATGGCAACGTCTCTTGCGCCTTCGATTTCAAATATGGAATGCGGCAGAGAATCATCTCTGATAAATGCTTCGTAAGCTGCATCGAATAAAATCAGGGACTTGTTTGAACGTGCATACTCCACCCATGTTTTCAATCCGGCTTTGGTGATTGTCGCGCCGGTCGGATTGTTCGGGAAGCACAGATAAATCAGATCCGCCGGCGTTTTGGGCAAATCCGGAATAAAGCTGTTTTGCGCGGTGCTTTCAAGATAGACAATATCCGTGCGTCCTGCCATGATATTGGTGTCTAAATAGACCGGATAGACCGGATCAGGAATGGCAACGCGAATATCGTTTGCAAAAATTTCCTGAATATTGCCGGTATCGCATTTTGCGCCGTCGCTGATGAAGATTTCATCCGGAGAAATCTTTGCGCCCCTTGCCTTAAAATCATGCTCGGCAATTTTTTCGCGCAGGAAAGCATAGCCCTGTTCCGGTCCGTAGCCTCTGAATGTTTTATCCTGCGCCATGTCATCTACGGCAGTATGAAATGCCTCAATACAGGCTTTGGGCAGGGCGCGGGTTACATCTCCGATGCCCAGCCGGATAACATTTTTGTCCGGGTGCGCCTGCTGAAATGCGGCTACACGCTTGGCAATATCCGAAAACAGATAAGACGCCTGAAGTTTCAGGTAATTTTCATTGATTTTGATCATTGTCCGACCTCTTGCATATTTATTTCAATTTGTTTCTTGAATACGATTTTTAAAAAAATGTCAAACATTTTGGCATGACGTAAAGAATTTTTCTATGGATTTTTTTCTTTTATTGGGTGATAATATTTAGTACAATTTTAACAAACGGAGGGCGCAATGAAGGGTTCTTTTCATAAAATATTGATTTATATCGTATTAACTCTATCGGTATCATTTTCTATAGGATTTGCCGCTGATAAAAAGCCGTATCCCACGTCTCCGCCTGCTAAAGTTACAAAGAAATGGCGGATCGGGTATTATGAGGGCGGGTTCTACAAGGATTATCCCAAAACAGTGATTGCGACTATAAGGAGCCTGTCCGAGCTTGGCTGGATAGAACCGCTGACAATTCCCTGGCAGGAAAATGAAAAAGATACGCGCAAACTCTGGGCATGGCTGGCTGGCAATGTTAAAAGCAGATATCTTGAATTTGTGCCGGATGCCTATTATTCGATCAACTGGAAAAACGATATCCGCGAACAGACCAAGCAGACGATCATTAAAAGGCTGAAAGAATCCGAAGATATTGATATGATGCTTGCGCTGGGAACATGGGCGGGACAGGATTTGGCAAACGCTCAGCTTTCGGTTCCGACCATTGTGTGTTCCGTATCGGATCCTGTTTCTTCCAAGATAGTCCTTAATGCGGAAGATTCGGGTTCAGATTATATTCATGCGCTGGTGGATCCGAAAAAACCCGCAAGACAAATCTGTTCATTTCACGATGTCATCGGATTTAAAAAGGTGGGCGTAAGTTATATTGATACTGTTGCCGGAAGAAGCTACGCCTATATAGAGGAACTTCGGAAGATTGCCAAAGAACGGAAGTTTGAAATTGCCGAATGTCATGTCCCGGATGGCGGCGCAACGCCTGAAGCCAATGCGAAAGTAATCGAATGTGCCAAAATGCTTGCGCCGAAAATTGATGCTTTTTATCTCACCACAATGGGGTGTGTGAATAAAGAAACCCTGCCACAGATCATTTCCGCAATGAATGCCGCCAAAATTCCGGTATTTTCTCAAAGCGGGTCTGATGAAGTCCGGCATGGCGCGCTGATGAGTATTTCTTCAGCCTCAAGCAAGGATGCCTATGGGAAGTTCCATGCGGAAGTTATGGCAAAAGTCATTAACGGCGCGAAACCGCGTGATCTGGATATGCTATGTGAGGCTCCGCCTAAAATCGCATTCAACAAGGCAGCTGCCAAAATAATTGATTTGAGAGATGATGTGTATCAGTTGCTGTCAAAAACCGCTCAGGAAGTTTATGACAAGGTAGAGGTGAGCAGATAGCATTCGGTGGGATAATGAAGCAAAACTGAACATTTCATAATTATTCCCGTTATACGAAAGAGATAGAAAAATGATAACAGGAGGGAATCATGGATAAAAATTTTTTGGAATTTTGGGGAAATTTCATGCTCAATGCCGCAAAAGGGCAGCAGCAGGTTGAAAACATTAATCGGTGGATGAAAGGCGGAACCGGCGGGGGCTTTGAGGAACTGACCAGCATGTTCAAAAAAGCTTATGGTTTGGATGCTTCTGAAAAATCGCCGGAATATGCCAGTTTTTGGAAAAAGGCTTCCGAAGATTTTTTTAATTCTTTTAAAGAATCTATGGGATTGATGGGCATGGTTTCCAAAGAGGAGCATCTTCATCTGGTCAGAAAATATGAAACCCTCAAAGAAAAAGCCGAGACTCAGGAAGAGACGATTCGGCATTTGCGGATGCTTCTGGGTGAAAAAGATATTGAACAGAAAGAAATATCCGGTAAATTCCAAGAACTTGCCAAAAGTCAGACCGATCAGTTTCAGGAATTGGTGAAGAATTTCAGACAGTGTTATCAAGGCAGTTCTTCCAAAACAGAAGAGAAAAAAGCGTCTTAAGTCTGAACAATCAAAACAAAACCGAGCGATAAATCGCCCGGCTAAAAGCTGAACCCCGCTGAAGCGGGCTGTAAAATATAGCCGGCTTCAGCCTGCTTTTGCTTATAGCCTTGAAATTTATTTCGGGGCGACCGACAGTCGTGAATTACACACAGAAATTAAAACTTATCTGTTGTTATCGGAAAAATGTTGACATTCCCCATATTCTTTGTTAAATACAGACATCTTTCGGGGCTGTAGCTCAGCTGGGAGAGCACATGACTGGCAGTCATGGGGCCGTGGGTTCAAGTCCCACCAGCTCCACCATAAAAATAAATTAAGGGGTCAGCTCAACGAGCAGCCCCTTTTTTATTCGGTTATTTTTTCAGAAGGCTTGAAGCTGCTTCAAATTTCTGATTCAACGCAGACGATGCAGCAGCAATATCTTGCAGTATGACCGCCATATCATTTAAGCCCGCATCTTTGGCTTTCTGTCCCCATTCCTGATATGTCTGAACATGGTCGCTGTTATGCTTTAACCAATGCTCAAGCAGTTTGCTCATTTTTTCTTCAAATGACAGGCTCTCGCTGTGATGGTGGTCATGATGATCATGTTTGTGGTCGTGATGCTCATCTTTATGATCGTGATGATGGTGATGGCTCATCTGATTTCTCCTTTTACAATAATATCCGATAGAACTTTGCTCTTATTCAAGATAAGGCAATATCAGAATAAGTCAAACCATCTCCTTTTATTTCCGGTTGCTTTTTCAGACAGCATTGGTTATATTCAGAGGAGTTACACTTATGATAAAAGACCTATGAGGAAGCATGCCGGTATGACATGGAAATCCCGATTTGCCGATAAACCCTATTTCAGAATCGAAGAGGTCAGCGACATCACAAGGCTGCCGGTTTCGATGCTGACTGACTGGGAGAGTGAATTTACAGGCATTCAGGCTGAAACCACTCCCGCAGACCGAAAGCTTTATGCCAGACAGGATGTGGAATTATTTTTAAACATCAAGCATCTGCTGTTTGTGGAAAAGATTGGCATTGAACAGGCAAAATCGCTTCTGAATCAGCGTCCGTCTGTTATCACACTTGAACATATCCGCCGTGAACTTAGGATAATCCGGGATATGTTGTCCTGAAGCGTTAAGAATATTATCCGTCCTCCCTCAGAAATTTTATATTTCAAAATGATTAAAAATATATTAAGATGCCGGGCATGGTCATTCGCAGAATAAATATATCTGATATCAAATCGCTTTCAAACTCACCTAACCCCCCGGCCCCCTTCCCTGAAAGGGAAGGGGGAGACATCTTCTCTACTCCCCTCTCCTTTCAGGGGAGGGGTCGGGGGAGGGGTGCTTTGATTGCAGTGCTATTGTATATTTTATCC
>DYRC01000103.1 GCA_020718925.1 Desulfonema limicola | reverse complement strand
TTTTTCAACCAATTATCAAACGCAATCAGATACGCATTTATAAAATCCGTCAGAACAATCGCTTCATTCGGCGGATAGCGATCCACGATAAACATACTCAGTTCATAATGAGCGTTCTGAGGATCGAATAATTTCAGCATCAGTTCAGGATATTCTGCCGGATTTTCTTTACGATTTGTGAGAATCTGAGATAAACAGGTGCGTCCGCGCTGGCGTTTTGCCCAGATAAACAGAATATCAAGCATCGCCGTCAGACGGACTTCTTTTTTATCAGAACGCAGCATAGGCAGAATTTCAAGATAATCGCGCTTTCTCAGCACAACGCGCTGGCTTAATTTGCCGATTCCCTCAATCACCGCAGCAATGACTTCAGACCAGAATTTAGCTTGCACAATGCTGGGAACCATTAAAAAATTCCCCACAGGTTCAAACACCGCCGCAAAGGGCCATGCAAGCACACTTCTGAAAAAGTTGGCTCTGATAACCCGATTATCGAATCGTCTCAGGGTGTTGTGCATGGCAATATACGCGCCGTTAGCAACGCAGATGGTAAAAAACTTCATCCATACAAACAGTTCATGTCTGACCGGCGTATCCAAGCCGAATGTCCATGAGTAATCAAATCCTGATTTCACCGCGCTCAGAACCGGCACGGAAAAACCGGTCCAGAAAAGTGACTGTGCCGCGTTGTCAAAGTTGACATCCTTGAATGTCCAGCCTTTAATCTGCATTCCTGACGCGGAAAACAAATCCACCAGAACATTTCGGATAAACGTGATTCCGAACCAGATCGCAGCATAAACGAAACTCAGGGATAAACACGCGGGAATAGCGCCGATGGCAATCCGAATGGAATTTCTGATAACCGGATTCAGATACCGCCAGAACCGCCGCCATCCGATATGTTCAAATCGCTCCTCATCTCCGACAAGATTGGGCTTGAACCGCCCGCTTTTGCCCAGCGAATAAATATCATGCTCAGTACCGGCATTATCCTGATTTTCCAATCCTTTTCCCTGAGTAGTAATCAAAATTGCAGCAGGTTTGGGCAGACGATAGTGATCTTTGATAAAATACCGGCGCGATTTTTTCGGAACATCCGATGCCCGGATAAAGCCCATGCCCGGAATATGCGGTTTCCAGCCTGTGGACGCGCTGCCGCACAAAGGAATCAGCGGCGTCTGGTGATAATGCCGGTGCGCTTCCTGAATTGCATCATCTTCAATATTCTCAATACCATGTTCCGCAAGAAATTTTTTAAGCTCATCAATATCGCGGTTGTTTATGAGATCGATAAATGTGGTCAACTGGCTGATCTGAGAAGGATTTCTGGTTTCATAATCCCGCATGTTAATCAGTTCGACTTTATCAATATAGGGATATGAATAAATGATGGTCGGAACAACCCGTTCCAGCCCGGCTTCCAAAGGGCGGTTAAACACAATTTCGCCTCCGATGGCTTTAAGCTGCGGCAGAATGTCTTCTTCGGCAAGAAAGGCAGAATCATAATCTATGATATTTTTTCCTGAAAAATAAATATCTCCCAATTCATCGGGCGTAAGAAACGTATATTGATGCCGGGCGTTGAAATAGGCGTTTTCAACCTGTCCGACTTCCCATTCGCTTACTTTTCCCTGATGGTGCAGTTGTTTGAATATTTCGTTCTGAACCCTGAGAATCAGGACGCGGCGTCTGAGTATTTCTCTGAATCTGACATACAGCAGTTCATTGAGATGATTTCTTGAATATTGTCCGTGCGGAACAATTTTTTGTAAGTCTTCAATATTCAAAGGGTTAATGGCTAAAGTGCTTCCTTCACGATAGCCTTCGTTCAGGCGATGCCGATAGGTGTTGTTAAAGGTTTCCAATATTGCTGTGATGGTGATCTGCCGCCGTCTTCGGTTTTCTTCAAGCCCTTCCATAAACCGGCTTAACCGCTGGCGATGAATGTCATAATATTCAAAAAATGCCGGGGGCGGCAGATACATAAAATGTTTTCGGCAGCATCGGGGTCCCACGCTGAACTCAATGCCGATGCTGACATCAACGCCCAGAATCTTTCCGGCTTGGGTGGCTTCAAATATCAGGTCTTTATCCGATACATCATAATATGCCAGCGTCAGATTTGAAATTCCCTTGATAAATGCGTCCAATACCAACTGACTCGGCGTTTTGCGCCCCTCGGACAGATTATCATGTACATGAGAATCCCAGCCCAGATTCAGTTCCTTTAAGGGCATTCCTTTTTCAGGAACTTCCAGTCGCCGCAGCTCTTTTAAAAATTGCCGGATGGTTGCTTCGTGTCCGTAAGATGCCAATGAAAAATCCGCAATCATCTCCATCTGTTTGCGCCGGTTATCCAGATTTTTAATCGCTTCTTTCATAATTTCAATCTGAACACGCGCAGTATTCAGCGGCATACTCACGGTTTTGGCATGAAGGGAAAGTTCTATCAGCGTTTTCAAGGCATGAAGCCGTTTGTGATGGTCTTTCATATCCAATTGCCGGGCAATCTGAATATAGGACGCGGCAATACCGATCCGGCGTTTGTGAAATGCGCGGATAAAGCCGCCGGGATGAGACAGAAGATCGGGCGTTTTTTCCTCAATATGCTCAACTTTGCGATTGAGAAGATCTGCCAATTCCCGAATCTGCGGACTGAAGCTGATCAGATCGATCAGTTTATATAAGGTGTTACGCTTCATACGCTGATGGCACGGCTCAATGAATAAAGAATCGGCTGTATGCGCTGCCGGTGTTCGGGCGGAATCATCAGAACGCGGATAGGCATGTTGGCAATCAGCCCTTGCGGCGCGGATAACATATCGGATTGATATTGTTTCTGATTCTTTTCCGAAGACACAAATGCAAGAATATCGCTGAAATTGCCGAAAAGCCCGCCGGAGTCAATATGTTCGATATATTGCAGAAACACGGTATTGACCGTAAGAACGAATTCTTCGATGTCCGCCGCGCCGATGTCTTTGCAGTTCAATCCTGACACAAAACACCGGCATCCCAAAGGTCTTGCCGGATAAATCGGACATTCGTTATCAGTAAGAAAAGGACATGCTCCCCACTCCGGATCGCTTTGTTCTTCAGGCGGTTCTCTGCCCTCAAGATAACACAATGCAAGCGCGTTTGTGGTGATTTTCGGCTGAAAACGATGTTTAAGCAACTGTTTTTTCAGCATGTCAAGCCGCTGTGTCTGCTGTGTTTTTTTCAGATATTCAACAATATTATATGCTTCAAGACTGGTCATGGTAACGTTCCCGGTGCAGCAATGGGCGCAATACCGCCTGCACGCAACCGTCAGGCTTGCGGAAAATTCATCGCAGATCGCATAAATCCGATCCAGTCGTTTCAATTTTGCGGAGATGTTCATCATGTTTAATCCGTTTTTGAACCATGATTCACAGGATTTTCAGGATTACCATGATAAAAATCCCGGCAATCTTTTAATCCTGAAAATCCCGGTTCAGGCAGTTATCGGGCTTTGGCAATAATTTCCGGTCTGAATTCAAAGTGCATGGTGTCAAAGTGATACCATTTTCCGCCCCATATAAATCCGTTTTTTTCAAAAATGGCGACAATTTCCGGCGGATAATTCAGGCGTGAAAATTCGGCAATCGTTGTTTGCGAATGCCCGCGCCAATACGCCGAGCGTTTGGGATTCAGATCTATGGCAATTCCGAACGAATGCGGACTTAAACGGCTTGTTCCGGCAATATTTCGCCATTTGAATGTTCCGCCAAGCGGCGTTATATATTTTTTCAACTGAGGTTGAATTTTTGTCAGCGCGAGAAGTTCTGCCCCTATGTTTTTCAACGCCTCTGCCGCGCCGTTTTGTTTGTTGAAGAACAGTTTTTTTCCGCAGAAGTTCACTCTGATCAGATTCGTTCTGACGTCCTTTTTATTTTTTCCATACACGGCTTTCAAAAGTGCCAGAGATCGAAAACGCCCCGGATCATCGTTTAAATTCATTTTATCTATCGGATTTTTCAAAGGATACACCAAGCTTAATGTATCTTTCAGATCGGGATTCTCCAGCTTTTCTTCAAAACTTTTCGGTAATTTATCATCATACACAAGCTTTTCGCCATTGGAAAGCAGCAGATATGTCAGATCGTTTTTTATCTCTGATCCCTTGATATATCCTTGATAAGATTGAAGGATGATATTAATATCCGTCTGAATATCTGTGTAACTTCCGTCAGCTTGTGCAAAACAAGGGGTAAAACATAGGACAGCAAACAATAAGGCAATCTTCAGTCTCATAAAAAATACTTGTCATCTTTCAGAATTTAAGAAATAAAAATATTATATCAGACTCTTTTTCAAATCAAAAGAAAAAACAAGGCGATGTTTTTGCCCGGCTTTTGAATTTTCTCTTGCCCGTAAAATTTCGGGGTGTTATACTTCCAAATAATCAGGAAAGGAAAAAATTAACTATGGAATCGCTGAACGAAAACATGAATGATTTCATTGTAAGAACGCCGAATATTCTTGGCGGAAGACCCCGAATTGACAATACGCGTGTATCAGTCCGCTCAATCGCAGGATGGTACAGACAGGGATACACTCCTGAAGAAATTTCAGAGCAGTATGAACATCTCAATTTGGCTCAGATATATTCGGCATTGGCGTATTATCATGCGAACAGACAGAAAATTGATGCGGATATTCATCGGGATGAATCGGAATACGAGCGATTGCTCAACGAACATCATACCTTGAGCAAGTGTGCATAATGAAAATCCGCCTGTATATAAAATCCTGATTAGCAAATCAATCGTTATGCCTCACCGAAAAAATTCTGCGATTTATCCATCCCTGATGTTCAATTCTGCTGCCCAAAGATTTCATAGCTTCGGTATCCAAAATTCAGCCGCTATTCCGATTCTGAAAAATCAGGGTAACGGAGAATGTTTTGCCCGGCTTTTGAATTTTTTCTTGCCCGTAAAATTTCGGGGTGTTATACTTGCTCTGATGCAGAGTATCTGTTATAAAAATCATCTGATCGTTTGAGACGAGTTAAGGTAAAGGATATGCAGAAAAAAACTGTCAAACGGTATATTATCATCTCGCTTGTTGTTATGGTCTCAGCCCTGTTCATATATTGGAAATTTTTCAGGCAGGACAAAGCGTCGCTTCGCGATGTCAAAGCGGATACAGAACCCATTCACATTGCAATGGCAGCTCCCCTATCTGGCGATAGCGCATCCGTGGGAAGAGCCTTTCGTCAGGGTATCAGTCTGTATATAGATGCCATCAATGAAAAAGAAGGCGGAATCAAAGGTCGGAAGGTGATTCTGGATATGTTCGACGATGAAAACGATCAACAGAAAGCCAAAAAAGTCGCTTTGGAAATAAAAGAGCAAAATCAGGCTGTGGCAGTGATCGGTCATCATTACAGCACATGTTCCATCGCTGCGGGTGAAATTTATAAAGAGTATGGAATTCCGGCACTTACACCTGTTTCAACCAACATCAGGGTAACTCAGGGAAATAATTGGTACTTCCGAACCTGCTTCAATGACAGACTTCAGGGGCAGTTTCTGGCAAACTATGCCAAGACGGTTCTGGGGATAAATAAAGTCAGCATTATTATGGATTCGGATTATTACGGCAAAGATCTTTCCGGGGTATTTGTACAGACTGCAAAAAAGCTCAAACTTGATATTGTAAATATATGGGAGTTTAACACCAAAGACCCGAAGATTGACGATAGGCTGGAAGAAATTGTAGGCGAAGTTACTGCCGACACAGAGGCGAACGCGATCTTTCTCCCGGTTCATACAAAGGAAGGCGTCAAGCTGATGATTAAGATCAAGGATATTCTGACAGCAAAAGGCACACCGAACAAATTCAAGATACTTGTACCGGACTCCTTTACAGAAGCCTTTCAGAGGGAAATCAGCAAAAATCCCAAGGAAAAGCAGCAGCCCGGATATTATACTGACGACATCTATGTTGCCACGCCCCTGCTGTCTGACGCCACGAATGAAAAAGGGCAGAAATTTCAGGAAATGTATCAGAAAAGATATAATGAGAAACCGGGCTGGCATGCCTCATTTGCGTATGACACTGCCATGATACTGGTTAAAGCTATCAAAGATTCGGAAATTAAGGGGCTTCCGAAGACGCTCCCTGATGATCGGGGGAAGATCAGGGATTATCTTGCCACGATAAACACAACCACCGCTGCCATTGAGGGAGTTACCGGATATAACTACTTTGACAAGAACCGCGATTCTCAGAAAGCCATCTACATGGGAATTTATCGGAAAGGCATTATCGTCTCCGCGCTCATTCAGTATCAGACCATTATTTCTCAGGATGGCAGAGATGCCGGTGTAAAGCCCGGTCAGGAGGGCGGTGATGCCGGCGCCAAGTTCAGGGTAGTATTCGGGGATAAAAACATGTATCAGACCAATGTCATTTATACCGGTATTGAAATTAAGGAGATTACCGAGCTTGATGTGATAGGTCTGCAATGCACCATAGATTTTTTTATATGGTTCCGGTATCAGGGTGATATTGACGTGAAAAAAATCGAATTTATCAATGTTGCCGCGTCGACAGATGTTAAAAAGCCTTCGATTGAAATGGAAAAAGTTTTTGAAAAGCCCGGTCAGTTGGGATACAGTCTTTATCATGTCAAAGGAAGATTCAAAGCGGATTTTCTGGAGAGAGAAAAGGCATATAATCAGCATGTTCTGGGAATCAGTTTCCGACATCCGGATTTGGACAGAAATAATCTCATCTATGTTACAGATGTGCTGGGTATGGGAACATCAAACACAGGAACATCAAGCGATGACATCATTGCAGATCGGCTGATTACCAACCGGGTACTGAATCCGTCCACCGGGTGGAAAATCAATCGCGCCGTATTTTTTCAGGACCTTATCCGCCAAAGTTCCAAAGGGAACCCGGATTATCTCAATGTTCAGCAGGGAACCGTTGAATTTTCACGCTTTAATGCCGGAATCGTGATTGATGAAGATAAATTCAATCTGCGAGGTCTTATCCACAGAAAAGCCACACCTTACATTCTGGTTATCAGTTTCGTTCTGCTGATTATCGTTACGCTGATCAGTGATATGAAACAGATGAAGTCCTATACGAAAACGATTTGGTTTATTCAGAGTTTTTTATGGCTGCTGATACTGCTGACTTCTGAAATTGTGACTACGGACTGGGTTGCTGCCGGAAAAAATAATGTCTATATCAAACCGACCGTTATCGGCTTTCAGATGATATGGTGGATTCTGCCTGCGCTGCTCATCAGAAAAGGCGTGGATCGGTTCATCTGGAAGCCTCTGGAAGAAAGAACCGGTCGTGTGGTGCCGAATGTTATCCGCCGTTTTTTATTGCTGATTATTTATATCATGGTCATCTTCGGCATTGTGGCATTTGTATTTGATCAGAAACTGACCAGTCTGCTTGCCACCTCCGGTGTGTTTGCGATGATTATCGGTTTGGCAATTCAGATGAATATTTCCAATATTTTTTCAGGGATTGCGATCAATATCGAAAGACCGTTCAGGATCGGGGATTGGGTGAAAATTCAGGAGTATCCGGAAGGAAAAGTGGTGGATATCAACTGGCGTACCACCCGGATTCAGACCAGAGATGATACAACGCTCAGTATTCCGAACTATAAGGCATCCGAATCTCCGGTAGAAAATTTCAGCTTTCCCAACCCCGGATACTGGCAGTATGTTACCGTACATGTGGATGCGATTCATCCGCCGGAGCGGGTCAAAAAAATTCTTTTAGATGCGGCATTATCCTCAAAATTCGTATCCAAAGACCCTGCGCCGTTCACCCGCTTTCTGGGGCTGACATCCGGGATCACCAAACTGAGCGAATCATGGGCAGCCAATTATCTGCTCTGCTTGTTTTATACTGATTACGGCAAAAAATTTGCGTATAACGAAGATGTCTGGCTGAATCTGTGGAAGCATTTCAGAAGAGCCAATATCCGGATAGTTCTGCCGCGTCAGGAGACGCATTTCTTCCTTGAAGGCGTTCGCCGAAAATCCGAAAGATTCAGCAAATCGCTGATGACGCTTCAGGAATTGGAAATCTTCAGACCGTTCTCTGTGGAAGCCAAAGAATATCTGAGCAAAAAAGTGCGGCTTCACCATTATCTGCCCGGCGAAACGATTGTTCAGCAGGGAGACAGAGGTAAATCCTTGTTTATTGTCGAAGAGGGCGTGGTCGGCATCTGGGTCAAGTTTGACGATAATCCGGAAACGCCGATGGGCGTGGAAGTCGCTCGCATGGGTGCGGGCAATTTCTTCGGAGAAATGGCGCTGCTGACCGGCGAAGCCAGAACTGCCAGCATTATTTCCATCACAGAAACAAATCTGTATGAAATCACCAAAAACGACATCGCGCCCTTCCTTGAGCGTGAGCCGGAAATTACCCGGCTTCTGAGCAATATTCTTACCGAGCGCAAAATGGCTACGGAATCTCAGAAAAGCCAGAGTCAGTCCCAAAAGATTGATAAAGCAACACTTTATGAGCAGATGCTAGGCAAGATTCAGAGCTTTTTCGGGTTCAAATAAAAAAAAAGTCTAATTTCTCTGATTTTTTTATACTTTATCTTGACTTTTAACTCTGTATTGAGTAATTCAGAGAAAACTTTGAACTTTACTTTAAAAATTTTTTACGGAGGCAGCAATGGGTATAAAGAAAGACAGAAAAGTCAGTTTTGACGCGATGGTGAAATTTTTCATGAATCAGTACAGCATTCCTACCAAGAAAGATGTGGGGGAATTGGTGAAGCGGCTGGAAAGCATGGAATCAACCATAAAGGGCGTTTTGGAATCGGATGCGGGGAAGCAGCCCGAAGTTAAGAAAAAGAAACAAGGCAAAACATCCGGAAGAGGAGCTCAATCTGCTTCTAATATGGTATTGGATGTTATCAGAGGTTCTCATACCGGACTCGGATTTTCGGAAGTCAGAGAGAAAACCGGATTTGATGAAAAAAAGCTCAGAAACATCATTTTCCGGCTGAATGCCACCAACCGAATCGTCCGCAAAAGCCGGGGGCTTTATGTGATTGCCAAAAACTGAAGCGTATCAGAAGATTATACTGGACATAAAGGATACCATAATGAATTTATCTGCGGATTCCGGAAATTTGAAGGCGGGGGATCATATCGGCGGCTATTTCGTGAAGCAGGTTGTTCAGCTCAGAGATATTCGTGCGGTTTTCTATGAGCTGGAGCATACTGCCAGCGGTGCAAAACATATTCATCTTGCAAATCAGGACGCTGAAAACACCTTCGGCGTGAGTTTCAAAACCGTTCCCACAGATTCGACAGGCGTGGCGCATATTCTGGAGCATACGGTATTATGCGGCTCTGAAAAATTTCCGGTCCGCGATCCGTTTTTTTCCATGATCAAGCGCAGTCTGAATACGTTTATGAATGCGTTCACTGCTTCGGATTGGACTATGTATCCGTTTTGCACCCAGAACAGAAAAGATTATTACAATCTGATGAATGTGTATCTGGATGCCGCGTTCTTTCCGAAGCTGGAAAAATTGAATTTCAAGCAGGAAGGACATCGGCTTGAAATTGAGGACGACCGACTGGTCTATAAAGGCGTGGTGTATAATGAGATGAAAGGCGCGATGTCCTCGCCTAATCAGGTGATGGGGCGATCTCTGCTCAACGCGCTCTATCCTGACACCACTTATGGCAATAATTCCGGCGGCGATCCTGCCGCGATTCCTACGCTCACTTACGAGCAGTTGAAGCAATTTCACCAGAGGCATTATCATCCGAGCAACGCATGGTTTTACACCTACGGAAATCTGCCTTTGAAAGACACCCTGTTGTTTATCGAAGACAGAGTGCTGAAAAGATTCAGCCGGATTGATCCGAAAACAGACGTGCCGTGTCAGCCCCGGTGGACATCGCCTAAAACGGTTACATATCATTATCCTCTGGCGAAAAATGAAGATGCGGCAAAAAAATCTCAGGTCTGTGTGGCATGGCTGCTATCAGATATTACAGACACTTATGAAGTTTTGGCATTAACCCTGCTTTCTCAGATTCTTCTGGGCAATTCCGCATCGCCGTTGAGAAAAGCACTCATTGAATCGGAATTGGGCAGCGCGTTATCCGACAGCACCGGATTTGACGGAGATAACCGGGATACCCTGTTTTCCTGCGGACTCAAAGATGTAACTGAATCTTCTGCCCCGCAGATCGAAAAAATCATCTTTGATGTGTTAAATGATCTGGCAGCAAAGGGCATTGATACCGAGTTGATTGATTCAGCAATTCATCAGATGGAATTTCACCGCAAAGAAGTTACCAACTCGCCCTATCCTTACGGATTGAAGCTCTTGTTCTTTTTGTCAAGTACATGGTTTCACGGCGGAGACCCGATAAAAATCTTTGAATTTGACGATTATTTCAAACAATTGCGCGAAGAACTTGCCAAAGGCGCGTTTTTTGAAAGCCGGATAAAACGGTATTTTCTGGATAATCCGCATCGGGTATTGTTCAAGCTGATTCCTGATCAGCAGATGGAAGAAAAAGAAAATGCAAGGATAAATGCGGAATTGGAGCGCGTCAAAGCCGGGCTTAGTCCGAATGATTTGGAAAATATCCGACAGGATGCAGAATCATTGACAAAGCTTCAGGAAGGCGCGGAAAATCTGTCCTGCCTGCCGACATTGGAATTGGAAGACATTCCGCCCTTGTCTCTGACTATAAAAGAAAGCAGAACAAGCCGCGATCCGAATATCCTATTCTATGATCAGCCCACTTCCGGCATTTTTTATTTTACGGCAGTATCAGGCATCGGCAGGCTGCCCAAGCGTCTGATTCCGCTGGTTCCGTTTTTCTGTCAGTCCTTTTCCAGAGTCGGCACCGCCCGGCATGATTATACTCAAATGGCGAGAAAAATTGATCTTTACACCGGCGGCGTGGGATTATCGCCTCATGCGCGAACCCCGTTTGACGAGAAAGGCGCGTGTCTTCCCTTTGTCAGTTTCAACGGAAAATGCTTAAACAGAAATCAGGAAAAACTGTTTGAAATTATTGAAGAGCTGATATGTGAGCCTGCATTTTCCGATCTGAGCCGTCTGAAAAATCTGTTTATGGAATATCGGGCAGGATTGGAATCGGCAATTGTTCAGAACGGGCATGGGTTGGCAATGTCGCTGGCTTCGCGGAATTTTTCAATCACCCGCGCATTGAATGAAACATGGAGCGGCGTTCACCAGTTGCAAACCATCAAAGCCATCGGCGATAAATTGAATGACGATACGCTGAGAGCTTTGTCAGAAGATTTGAAAACCATCGCAGGCATTATTTTCAAATCGGATAATCTGAACATGGCGCTGATCGGCGAAGATCAGGCATTGTCAGAAGCTGTTTCCATGACAACCGCGTTCACGCAAAAGCTTGGGCAGGGAATGCCGGACGGATTTGTTCCTCCGCCGATAGAAATCGGAAACGATATGATTCGGGAAGGCTGGAGTACGTCTTCGGCAGTATCGTTTGTGGCATCTGCATTTATGACGGTCAGAATGGCGCATGAAGATGCTCCGGCATTGTCGGTAATCAGCAAAATGCTGAGGTCTTTGTATATTCATCGGGAAGTCCGTGAAAAAGGCGGAGCTTATGGCGGTTTTGCATCATACAGTTCCGAAGACGGCGCATTCTCTTTCGGGTCTTACCGGGATCCGCATGTGATTTCAACGTTGAAAGCGTATGACGGCGCCTGCGCGTTTATCAAGTCCGGCGATTATACAGATGAAGATGTGAAAGAAGCCATTTTGCAAGTCTGCGCTGAAATTGACAAGCCGGATACTCCGGCAGATGCGGCTAAAAAATCGTTTTACCGCAAGCTGATTTCTCTGACCGATGGGGCAAGAAACCGCTTCAAGCAGGGGCTTTTAACGCTGAATCGCAGTAGAATAAAAGCAGTGGCGGAAAAATATTTTGATGAACATGCTCAAAAGTCGGTGGCGGTGATTTCCGGCGAGGACAAGTTGAAAGAATCGAATGAGAAAATGAAGGATAATCCTTTGAAACTGTTTATGATTTAAGATGATGGGCGGGGTTAATGACCCCGCTTTGTTA
>DYRC01000102.1 GCA_020718925.1 Desulfonema limicola | reverse complement strand
AGATAAGGGAAAACGGCGAAGGGATTGTGGCGTTTATCACAAATAACAGCTTTATTGACGGTATCGCATTTGACGGGATGAGAAAAAACTTGATGCAAGAATTCGATATTGCTTATATTCTGGATTTGGGAGGCAATGTAAGAAAAGGACCGGAAGTATCAGATTCCAACATTTTCGGTATCCGTGTAGGTGTAAGCATTAATCTTTTCATCAAGAAACAAACTTCGGAAAAGAAAGGAATATTTTACTTCAAACTGAGTGCTGCTTGGAAAAAAGATCGGAAATTTGAGTTTCTGTATGAAAAAGTCCATCGGGGAAATATTGCATGGGAAAATATAGAGCCGGATGAAAATCATGTATGGCTTACGGAAGGCTTGCGGGCTGATTTTGAAACATTTCTGCCTTTGGGAGAAAAAGAGACAAAGGGAAAATCAGCTCAGAATATGATTTTTAAAAATTACAGCAACGGTGTCAAAACCAACAGAGATGTTTGGACGTACAACTTCAACAAAGATGATCTTGCAAAAAATATACAACAGATGACAGATGTTTATAACGAGCATGTTTTCAGATGGAGCAGGCTTTCATCCAAGCCGGATGTTGATGATTTTGTGAATTATGATGATACAAAAATCAGTTGGAGCAGGGATCTGAAACTGGATCTGAAACGTGGAAAATATGCCGAATCTGACTTAGCAAAGATCAGAGACTCGTTATATCGTCCATTTGTAAAAAATCATCTTTTTTTTGACAGAATCCTGAATGAGGAAGTATATCAATTTCCTCATATTTTGCCTACAATTCAAACAGAATCTGAAAATCAGATAATCTGTGTCAGCGGAGTTGGTTCAAGGATCCCTTTTATTTCACTTGTAAGCAATAACATTCCTAATCTTAGTTTAGTTGTAGAACCTGTGCAATGCTTCCCATTTTATACCTACAATGAAGACGGTTCAAATCGGCAGGAAAACATAACTGACTGGGCGTTGAAAAAATTCAGAAAGCGATACAAGAATAACTCTATCTCAAAATGGGATATTTTCCATTATATTTACGGACTTCTGCATTGTCCGCAATACCGCGAGAAATACGCCGCCAATTTAAAGCGCGAACTTCCCCGCATTCCGTTTTCACCGGATTTTCAGATATTTGCAGACGCAGGCAGAAAACTTGCGGATTTGCATGTCAATTATGAGAATCAGCCGGAATTTCCGTTACAACTGATTGAAACTCCTGATGAAAAGCTTGACTGGCGCGTTGAAAAGATGCGGCTTTCAAAAGATAAAACCGCGATTATTTACAACAATTTCCTGACGCTTTCCGGCATTCCGAAAGAAGTTTATGAATACCGTCTCGGCAACCGCTCGGCATTGGAATGGATTACTGACCAGTATCAGGTGAAAACCGATAAACGGAGCGGCATTGTGAATGATCCGAATCGCCCGGATGATCCGCAGTATATTGTCCGGCTGATCGGAAAAGTGATTATGGTGAGCCTTGAGACGTTGAGGGTTGTGCAAATCCTACCAAGCCTTCTTTAATCAGAAACTCAAAAACTTCGCAGACCGGCAGCCCCACGACATTGGTGTAAGAGCCGTTGACGCTTCTGACCAGAAAAGTTCCCAAGCCCTGAATGGCGTAAGCCCCGGCTTTGTCAAACGGCTCTTTGGTGCGGATATACCATTCGATTTCCTCATCGCTTAATTTTTTGAACAGCACATCGGTTTTCACGGTTTCGGAAAATTTTTTGCCTGCGGCTTTGCACAGAATCGCATATCCTGTAAAAACCTGATGCGTCTGACCGCTGAGTTGTCTGAGCATGGTTCTTGCCTCATCGCGTGAACCGGGTTTGCCCAGAATCGCATTGTTGATAACCACAATGGTATCTGCGCCGATAATCCATTTATCCGGGTGTTTTTCCGAAATTTCTCCGGCTTTGCATTCGGCAAGAATTTTTACATAGCTTTCCGGCGAAGTGATCGGAATGCTGCTTTCATCAAATTCGCTGGGAATGACCGAAAATAAAAGTCCCGCCTGCTTCAGAAGATAGCGGCGGCGCGGAGATTTAGACGCCAAAATGATAGGAACTGTATTCATATGATAAAATCATCCTCATCCATCCCGGAAATAAATTTCCGGGCTATTATGTGTCGTCCCTACGGGACTTTTTTTATCCTGTAGGGATAACCCGTAATAGCGCGGCAATTTATTGCCGTGTAGTTCTTAACACTCACCACTTTCATAATTAGTAATAAGCAATTCGTTAATCAGCCCCCGTTTATCCGCCTGACAGTTTATCATTCTGTTGGCACAGAGCCGATATATATTGTAACCATCGTAGATTTCCTCAAAAAAATTATCATCGGGATTGTTGTTTTTCGGATCGGAATTGCTCAACATCAATCCGGATCGTTTTTCTTTATCCATTTTTTTGAAAAAATAAGATAAATTAATCTGCTCCTGTTCACTGAACCCGAAACCTGAATAATTTGTAAAGCTTGCTGTTTTGCTGATAGGTCTGTAAGGCGGATCAAGATAAACAAAACTCTTTTCATCAGCCATATCAAAACAGCTATCATACGCAGAAATCCGAATGTCTGTTTTCTGCAACACTTCGGAAACCGATAAAATATTATCCTGATCTGAGATAGTCGGATTTTTGTATCTGCCGAATGGGACATTGAACTCGCCTTTTGAATTTAAGCGGAACAGCCCGTTAAAACAGGTTTTATTCAGAAAAATAAGCTGTGCGGCTCGTTGTATCCAGTTATCTGATAATTTTTCATAATTAATTTCAAACCGCCCGGAATTATACTGTTTTCTTACAGATAAAAACAGACATTTGCGATCCTGTTCATTCATATTATTATATTGCTGCTGATATTGTTCCAAAAATTCCGATAAACGATACGGCTGCTGCTGAATAACCTGATAAGCTAAAATCAGGTCTTTGTTTATATCGGAAATATAGGCATATCGGATATTGAATTTTTTCATAATTTCAAAAAACACCGCACCGCCGCCGATAAACGGCTCAATATATTTCTCAATTTTACCGGCTCGGATTTCGGGCGGATAATATTGTTCAAACTGACTGAGCATCTGCTTTTTTCCGCCCGCCCATTTTAAAAAAGGCTTTGCTTTATGACGGTTCTCATCTTGTTTTTTTGCCATAAATCTAAATTATTATCTCATATCCGGCTCTGAGCAGCTCACTTCTGATTTCGTGGATATGCTCCATGCTGCGCGTTTCAAGTTCCAATTCCACAGAACTGATATTGATGGGAAGGTCTCTGACATTGCGATCATGGTAGATATGCAGCACATTGGCTTTCATTCGGGCAATCAGCGCAAGCAATCCGGCAAGCGAGCCGGGCGTATCGCTTAAGCGCACATAAATCCGCATAATCCGCCCTTTATTCAGCATTCCTTTGGCAATGATGCGCCCCAGCAACGGGCTGTCCACATTTCCGCCGCTGATGACCAGAACAACTTTGCTTCCCGCCGGAATCACAACAGAGCCGTTGAGCAATGCGGCAAGCGGTACTGCGCCTGCGCCTTCTGCCAGAACTTTTTTGCGCTCCAGCAGCATCAGAATCGCTGCGGCAATGTGTTCTTCTTCTACGGTTACAATCTCATCCACATATTTTTCAATCAACTCAAAATTCATCGCGCCCGGCTGCTTGACCGTGATGCCGTCCGCCAAAGACGTTTTTGAATCCACCCGCGTTATGGCGTTGTTTTGCCGGGAGGTGAGCGCGGACGGACAAGCCGCTGCCTGAACGCCGATAACTTTCACCTGCGGCTTTGTCTGCTTTATTGCTGTTGCAATGCCGGAAATCAGCCCGCCCCCGCCAATCGGAACAAGGACAATATCCGTATCGTTCAAATCTTCAAGGATTTCAAGCCCGATAGTTCCCTGTCCGGTAACAATATCCGCATCGTCAAAGGGATGAATGAAAGTCTTGCCCTGTTCTGCCAATTCACGCGCTTTCTGAAGGCTTTCTTCAAGGCTCTGCCCGAATAAAACGATCTCGCCGCCGTAATTCCGGGTAGCTTCCTGCTTGGAAATCGAAGCCCATTCCGGCATGACAATCGTAGCCGCAATGCCAGCCTGATGCGCGGCAAGTGCAACGCCTTGGGCATGATTTCCTGCCGAAGCTGCAACCACGCCCCCGGCGCCGATCTCATTTTGCCGCGTTAAGAGTTTGTAAGTTGCGCCCCGAATTTTAAACGAGCCGGTTCGCTGAAGATTTTCCAATTTAAGATAAACCTCAGCATCAAACATTTTGCTGATGGTCGGCGAACAGACCATCGGGGTGCGGATGATACCATGCCGGATAAGCTTTGCGGCGTTCTGAATGTGTTCTATCATATTGCTTTCAATCCAGTCTTTTATTTTGATGAGATATTACAAGTAAAAATAATTTATCTCATCCTGCATCCCGGACAACAGCAACGGATGAACAACAGACTTCCCGCAATTACCGTCGGAAGCCTGACCGGAAAATCAGAAACTGATTGCCTGTTTTTATTCATCCGTGAACTGATGTCAGATGATAATCAATGACGAATCGTATTTGTCATTGAATCTTTTTCATTAAAAAATGCCAGCCTGAATATTATCCTTTAAGATGCTGAATATGATGCTCCGCAGATGCCGCAGCAATTGCCGCATCTCCGATAGCCGTAGCAATCTGACGCAGGGGCGTATTCCGCACATCGCCTGCCACAAATACGCCCGGAACCGATGTCTGCATTCGCTCATCGGCAATAATAAAGCCGAATGGATCACGGCGGATGCTCTCACCCAGAAAATCCGCATTCGGCGCAATACCGATCCAGATAAAACAGCCATTTACGGGAAGTTCTTGGGTTTCGCCGGTTCTGACATTTCGGACAACTGCTTTTTCCAATGTCTTTGCCCCGGTAAAGCCCGTAACCACCGAATCCCAGACAAATTCAATCTTATCGCTGGCAAAGGCTCTTTCCTGAAGAATGCTCTCAGCCCGGAGTTTATCGCGCCGGTGAATAATATAGACCTTTTTGGCGAATTTGGTTAAAAACAGGCTTTCCTGAATGGCAGTATTTCCGCCGCCGATTGCCGCCACAATTTTATCTTTGTAAAACGGACCATCGCAGGTGGCGCAGGTGGAAAGCCCCCGTCCGTAATACGCATCTTCGCCGGGAACGCCGATTCTTTTGGGAGACGCGCCGCTGGCAATGATCACCGCATAACTGCTGATGGTTCTGTCAGAGAGCGTCAGTTTTTTGATTGATCCGGAAAAATCAACAGATACCACTTCATCGCCTTCGATTTCAAGCCCGAAACGTTGTGCCTGTTCTGTCATGCGCTGAGTCAGTTCCGCGCCGCTGATGCCGTCGGGAAATCCGGGATAATTTTCTATCCAGTCTGTAACCACGATTTGTCCACCCGGCACAACTTTTTCAATCAGAATGACCTTTAAGCGGGCGCGAGCAGCGTAAAGTCCGGCAGTCAGCCCCGCGGGACCTCCGCCGATAATAATCAGATCATAATCCGCATTGCTCATAGCAGTTCCTTATAGCAGCTTTTTCAAAGCATCCTCAAGTTTGGATTTCTGTACCATGCCGGTAATTGTTTCAGCAACTTTTCCATCTTTGAAAAATACCAGAGTAGGAATGGCTTTGATTCCATAAGTGCGCGGAGACATAGGGTTATCATCTATGTTGCATTTGGTAAATTTCACTTTATCGCCATAGTCCTTTGCCAGTTGTTCAACTGTCGGGGCAATGGCTCTGCACGGACCGCACCAGGGCGCCCAGAAATCCACCAGTACGGGTTTATCTGATTTTAACACTTCAGCTTCAAAAATGCTGTCATTAACATCCGAAATGCCTTCTGACATAATATTATCCTTTCCTGAAAAGAAATTTGCAATAATTGAATAATAGCTCTATCAAGGCTTATTGTCAACCGTATCATATCTCATTCACAAAGTGCCGAATCTGTGATAAAGTCAGAATGTAATAGCAACTTATTATGAAGGAGAATGCTCATGTCCCAATCTTCAATCCATATCGGCGGCAGCGTGTCCGGCAGCAATGTTATGTTTGCCGGTGATAACAACACCACAGTGGTCGGCAATAACAACGTTACCGACATCAGAAATAAGATGCCCGCGCCTGAAACTGTGGACATCAAAAAAGAACTGGCGGCGTTACGTGAGGCTCTGGCAGGTCTTCAAAGTTCTGAGCAAAAGAAGATCAATAACGCCATCGAAGAAGCCCAAGATGAACTTCAGAAGCCCGAACCTGAAAAAGATGAGGTCGGCAAAGCGCTTGAACGCGCAATGGGATATGCTCAACAAGCAGGCACGTTCAAGACCATCATTGAAACGTTAAAGCCGCACGTTCTCAGTATCTCTTCATGGCTTGGTGAAAATTGGTTCTCTCTTACGAAAGTCTTCGGATAAACCATTAGCAACATTATAGTTTCCGGCGATGATATATTGGACAGATCAAAAAAGCGGCAGATGCTTCGCCGGAAACTCCCAAAGACCGATTTGTTTTTCATAAAAAATCTATGATCTTTTTATGATTTCCTGATATATAAATGCGGTTATTTCGGAGTATCGGCATAAGAGTATATAAGACTAATCGTAACTAAAGTAAGGAGAAATGGATGAAATTTTTAAAGAAGAAACATGGATGTTTTTTTGCTGTCATTCTTATAGCGACTCTTCTGCTGACAATCGGTTCAGCCGTCAGCGAGACAGGTAAGAAGAATGATGAAAAAAAGGCTGATAAAACCTACAAAGTCAGAGTAGAGGTCAGAGAGGTGAAAAACCGGATAGTTGAGGGCAAAGTCCGTAATCATGTCATCTATATTGACCAGCCGAAGGAATTCGGCGCGGACAACACTGCTCCTACTCCGCCTGAAACTCTGGCATTTGCTCTGGGAAGCTGTTTTGTTTCAACAGGGCGTCTCATCGCTATTCAAAAGAATATGAATCTGAGGGCTATTGAGGCTGTAGTCGAAAGTGAGCTTGATTTTGCAAAAGCTCTGGGAATGAGTCAGGAAAAAAGAGCCGGATTTTCAGATTTTAAAATTATTACAAAGATTGACGCCGACATGTCAACCGAAAATAAGAAAAAATTTCTTCAGGAAATCAGTTCACGGTGTCCCATGTGCGACAATCTTCAGAATCCGACTTCTGTTTCCTATGAATTAAAGGAGTAACAGCTTTCAGAAAATGTTGTAACATGCAGTATAACCCGGAGATGAACCGGTCGGGGCTATTGACAGATTCTTCCAAATTACCGATCACAGACAACGCGTCTGCAAATTGCTTTTTGATTGCAATAGTCATCATAATGATTACTCCTTATCGCCTATGCCTGAAAACATGGGCTATTCCATCGCATGAATAGCCCATGAATTTATTCGTGGGCATTCTTATTCAGGCAGAATACGATATATTCGCCGATTTTTTCGGCTGATCTTCCGAATAACTCCGAAATCTCAACCAATTCCAAATGCGAGTCATTCCATGAAATGGTGTTTTCCTGAACAATGTTCTTGATATGCTCATATTTTCCGCCAAGCGCTTTGATTTTTGCACCAAGTGCAACATAGTCTTTGAAAGCCACATGGAGCAGCACCAGATGCTCAATGATATTCGGTCTTTCAGAAGAATCCGAGATAACCGGAATGCACAGAATACTGCGGTTATCCTTCCGCCCCTTGCCGATATAAACATTGCCCTGACGCACAATGATGCGCTTGCTTCCCTTGAGTCGGGCGTCTTTTTCCACGCGGGAAGCCATGTCCAGAGAACTTCCTTCGCGCCGGATAACCCGAATCGTGGAATTATCATCAGGCTCTCCCAAAAAATTCAAGCCGTCAACGCGATATACCGTTGTTCCCAAGATGCCTGACACAATCTCTTGCAGATTTTTCAATACAATGATATTTGTTGCAGTCAACTGAGATACCTTGAAATTGTTGGCTCTCAGAATTTCAAACAACATGCCTTCCATTTTTTCGCTGATACGGCTTGTGCCTACGGTTACGGTCTTTGCCTGATGTTTGATGGCATCCACCGGACGAGCCATTTCATTGACCGATTTGCCCAGAAATACAAACAAGGCATCCAGCATGTTGCGGGCGGTTCCCCGAATACCGAAATCTAATTCAAAATCTGAGACCGGCAGCCGTCCTGAGAGATATTTCAGCAGCAGAATCAGATCTGACACGGCATTGACATTCATGGTAACAGGAAGTTTGTTTTCAGCCATTTTCCGCCGAAATTCGGTGTAAAACAACGCCATTTTCTCTCTGAAACTTTTTTCCAGAATGACTTCGTAAATATTTAAGCCCTGTTTGGCATACTCATCCAAGGCTTTCTGAACATCTTCCCGGAATTGATATAAAAAGCGCGATCCGTCATTGATTGCCAGCGCTGCATAATATCCCCAGATATGCCCGACCAGCGTGTTGACAATAGGCGCAAAATGCTCAGAAACCGGCGGGACATGAAATACATCTTCGGAGTATGTATCAAAGCGGTGTTCTCCGTCATCGGCAATCACGACCGGCAGGGCTTTGTGCGCCCGGAAAATCGCCACATCCTTGATAATATCGTTCAGCACCGCAGGACGGGAACCGCCCGCACAGACGATAATCAATGGCTCAGATGACAAATCAATATGCTTTTTATCTTCGACATAATCCGAAGAAATGGTTTTGTAGCAAAGCTCGCTCAGTTTGATTCGGATTTCATCTGCGGATGTTTTATTGGGTCCGCTGCCGACCACTGCCCAATACGTCCGGGTAATTGCGATACGTTTGGCAGATGTTTCAATGGCTTCCCGCATGGATAAAATTCTTCGCATGTATCCGGGAATTTCAAGCAATTGTCTGATTTCTTTTTCTACAAAGTCATCTGATCTTCTGTCTCTGAGTTTGGCTAAAAACAGGCTCAGAACCGCGCCCGCAACAATCTGAGAATAAAAGGCTTTTGTGGAGGCTACGGACATCTCGATATCGCGTCCGCTGCTGGTGTACATCACGCCGTCAACCTTGAAGGTGATATGCGAATCCCGGCGGTTGACAATGGCAATCGTATGTGCGCCCCGCTCTCTGACCATATCCACCGCCCGGTTGGTGTCTGTGGTTGTCCCGGACTGAGTAATGGCAACGACCAGGGTATCGGACATGCTGCCGTCTTCCTGAAGTCTGAAGCCGCTTAATTCCGAAGCTTTGAGTGAGCAAATCGGGAGCGTCGGATCATTCATATACGAGGTAAAAATATCCGCACACGCCTGAGCCGCAACGCCAGCAGTTCCCTGCCCGATAAAAAAGACCCGGCGAATCTGATTGTTTGAAAATGCTTTTCGGACAGACTCCGGCACAACGGTTTCATCTAATGTAACCACATAGCGCGGCTCTCCCCTCTTGAGAGGGGCAGGGGTGTGTTCGTCGGTAATTTTCCAGCGATTCAGCAGCGTTTTTTCAACAGATGCCGGAGCTTCGGAAATTTCTTTCAGAAAATAATGCGGATAGCCCTGACGATCAATGTCTCTGGACATGATTTCCGTATATTTGATGTCCTGATCGGTGAACGTAATCGGCGTTCCGTCATAATACATGGCGCGAATGCCTTCGATTCCGCCGCAAGATGCCTGATCCAGAATAACGATTTGTCCCTGAGTTTTGCCGTTTTTGCCCTCAACGGTTTTTTCGCCGTCCAATTTGAGATATTGCGATGTTTCCTCAATAAACCCATAGACTTCGGAAGCTGCCATATAGTGGCGATCCGCAAGCCCTATAAAAATCGCCTGCCCTGAGCCTTTCTGCGCCAAAAACAGCTTGCCCGGCGCAAGGTCGGTGTGCATGGCAATCGCATGAGAGCCGTCAAAATCGTTGAGCGCAAGCCGGAATGCTTCAACTGCATCTTTGCCTTCACGGATGTATTTTTCAATCTGCAGCGGAATAATCTTGGTGTCTGTGGTAACGTCTTTGTGAATGAGTTTTCCGCGCTGCTCATAGTGCGCTTTGAGTTCCGCATAATTATCAATATCGCCGTTTAAGCAGACATGAATCATGCCAATGTTTTCAGCATGATAAGCATCATTATCCACCGGATGGCAGTTGGATTCGCTGATAGCGCCCACAGACGCCCAGCGGGTATGGCTCAACACCGTATGATGACGATGTGCGAAATTGACAATTGCCTGCAAAATAACGTCATTTTTAATCTGCTGGCGCAAAAACCGGATATTATCGCCCAAGCATCCGATTTCAGCCGCCACTTTATAGGTGAAGGCGGCGGATACTAACCTCTCCCCCTGCCCCTCTCCTGATAGGGAGGTCTCATGAATGCCGATTCCCATATTGAGCAGAATATCGCGCTCGGTTCGTTCTTTCAACTGATCGGAAAAATTGGCTTTATTGAGGGTTTCCGTGAATTTTTCAAATTCCGCCTTATCTAAAATAAACATGAGCGAAATTCCGGCAGAATCCCTGCCTCTGACCTCAAGCCGGTCAATGCTGTTCAATACCGCGTTAATCCGTTTGAAAATCGTTACCACTTCCGGAGATGCTTTGGCGCGATAGAGCAGGTCTCTGATTTTGGAAATATTTTCACCGATTTCCACATTCAGACACCATGCCGCATCTTTCAATTTTTCAATATTGCCTGATACAGCTTTTGTTTCTTCTGTGTCAAGACGCCCCATCCGCTCGGCTAACTCTTTGCTTTCTTTGTCAATCATCACCGTAAGGCGTGAAGCGAGCCGCAGCAGTTCATCCTGAATTGCTTTGTTTGTAAAAATCTCAAAAAACGGCGTATCGTCTTTCAACGCACGAACCCGGCGCAGGAGATCGTCAGTATGATGAAACTGCCGCTCTTCAATCCTGCTGACCATCTCGCGCAACACCGTCATGTCCGCATGTCCGCCGCCATCGCGTCTGATTGAAACAATTCCTGTCAATCCGCACATTGCTTTACATCCTCTGATAGAGTTCTCTTATACGGTCTCTGCTCATAATTTTCTTCCAATCTTTGCCCAGAGCATTTTCCCAAAGCGGCTCAAGCACCAGCGCCACATCTGTCATTTTTTCGATTTGCTCATTATTCAACCCGGAAATTAAGTTTCGGGGAAGAGAAATCTCGTGTTTTTCCATCATCTTCCGAAATTCAACCACCCCGTCAGGATAAAATTCATCTAAATAATCAAAAGCCACGCAGTTTCCGATGCCATGATGCAGCCCCAGCACAAACGACAGCCCGTAAGACAAGGCATGACATACGCCGACCTGCGAATATGCAATACTCATGCCGCCGAAATACGATGCCATCATCAGCCGATCATCCGCGTCCGCAAAATTTCCCAAAAACACATCCCGGCAAAGCTCAAGCGATTTTTCGCCATACGCCCGGCTGAATGCGTTAAGATAGGTGCCGGTCAGAGATTCTATACAATGAATATAACAATCCATGCCGGTATAAAATCGCTGATTTTTGGGCGCACCGACAATCAGTTCCGGGTCAAGTAAAATCTGATCAAACACCGTGTAATCCGAATTGATGCCCAGTTTTTTCTGAGGACCGGTCAGCACGGTGGTTCGGGACACTTCCGCACCGGTGCCGGAAAGCGTGGGGATTCCGACATGATACACTGCCGGAGTTTGAATCAGATCCCAGCCCTGATAATCCGCAGAAGAGCCGGGATTGGTCAGCATGAGCGATACGGCTTTTGCCAAATCCATCGTCGCGCCGCCGCCGATGCCGATAACGCCTGCGGGCAATTTCGACGAATACGCTGCCACCTGATCGCGCAATGCGTCCACATACTTTGTTTTCGGCTCGTCATCCACATTCACCCAAATCAGCAAATCTTGAGATTTAAGGGGAATCCGCTGTTTAAACTCCGTTTTTTCAAATACATCATCTGTCACAAAGACTATGAAATCATGGTCGGTATTTCGTTTTTTAGCAAGAATATCATCCAGTTGATTAAATGCTCCCCGTCCGAAAATGATCTGAGGAACGACTTTGAAGTTGCGAAAAAGTGTCATTGTCAACATCCTGTTTATCAGAATTATCAGAAATAAAATACAGGGATAATAACAGGAAAACGCAATAGTAGCAACTTGGTTTTTTTTTGCCGCACCTAACCCCCCGCCCCCCTTCCCTGTAAGGGAAGGGGGAGA
>DYRC01000101.1 GCA_020718925.1 Desulfonema limicola | reverse complement strand
GATTATGACGGATTGAAGGATGATGAAAAGATTTCGGAAGATTCTTTATCCTTAAATCCTTAAAAAATCCTTCAATCCTGATTCAGAAAGCCATTAACAGAAAGGAGAACTCTATGGAAACTTCCTATTTGAAAAACCCGGAATGGTGGGCATCGGTTGCGCTTAATATGCTGATGAGTCCTCCCAGAGTTGTGTTGGATTTTGCAAAACTCATTTCCAAGACCGGTGGTGAAGAAGCGCTTGCTCATACCCAAGCTGTTCTTGGAAAGCTTTATAACGATCCTTTGCCCATAGATCAGGATGGCTCGGAACTGACCCTTTGCAAAATTTATGTTACGCCATCTGCCATCTATCACAATGATAAATATCCGGAAAAAGACGATAAAAATGCTGAAAAAGTACCGCTTCTCATAGACGCTCTTCTCAATACCATAGAAACATCAACATCTCCGATCATCATTCACGGACAGCCCGGACACGGCAAAACGTCTTCGGTAAGAATGCTCACTCAGGCAATTATTGCCACAGAGCAGGAAAAAGAAAAACCGGAGTGCAGCATTGTTCTGTTTTATGAATTCAAATACTTGGGAAGGCTTAACGATAGAGAGGTTCAGATACTTTCCCGGCGCACGCCCTTTGTCAAAGATGAAAGTTTTTTTCATGGCAAGCAGATTGTCCTGATTTTGGACGGTATTGACGATCTGATTTTTGAAGGCGGTGATGAACGGCAGATAACGGATGGCAGCGATTATACGCTCAAAGATTTTATCCGCAACATGTTTGTCTTGTCAGAAAATATCAATCAACGTGGCGATTCCCGGCTGAATCTGATTTTTACCGGGCGTTCCCAGTTTATCAAAGACATCGGGAGCGCGTTCACATCTGCGTATCATCTGTTTGGAATTGAGAATTTTTCAAAAGCGCAGGTTGACCGCTGGCTTGAAAAATACTGCAACATCAGGCAGATTGATCCGATGATCACATATCAGCATTTCACAGACAAAGAACTGCACGACCTGATTCATCAGCCGATTATGCTCACCATTTCCGCAATCATGCTGGCAGATCAGCAGATCGGAAAAGCGCAGCGGGCGATCTCACACGAGGATATTTACCGGAGTATCCTTACAAGCACGTATCGCAAAAAATGGCAATGTCATCCGAGTTGTGCCGATTTGCCGGATGAAACCTCATATCATCAGTTCTTACAGGTACTTGCATTTATTCTCTTTCGGAATGGGGAAGAAAAGATTAAAATCAGCAGCCTGATTGACGCTATGAAACAGGACAACAGGCTTTATGGTTTGGAGATGATTAAAAATAAAGATGATGAAACCATTGAAAAAATTTGCAGAAATATTTCAGTCAGTTTCTTTTTCACAGGGCTTGAGGAAAACGCTTTTTCCTTTATCCATAAAAGCATCAGGGATTATCTGATTGCAGAAGCTGTGTTTGAACTGCTGAAAGAAGTAACGAAAAATTTCAAACCCAAAAAGATTGAAAAAAGCTGTGATGACATGGCAGCAGATATTTATTTTATTCTTGGAAAATCAGCACTTTCACCGGAAGATCATATTCCGTTTCTGAAAGATATTATTGCATCTCAGAAAAAAGCGGCAAAAGAAATGTTCAAGCCATTGGAAACATTCTTTAAATCAGCACAGGAACATATCTATCTGATAAAAAATGAAAACGGACAAAATGACAATCCCTTTAAAACTGAGGCAAATGTTTTGTCAGGATTGCTTTATGTGCTGACCAATATTTTTCAGTCGCTTTCCGAAGCTGACAGAAAAGAGTTTTATCCTGACGGTTCTTTGAAGCTTTTTGATGAAGAGAAAGGTCTTTACAGAATCATTTCTCTTTTGAATATTACAGATATAAAGTATAAGTTTGATTTTAGCGGCGCAGATTTGAACCACGCAGACTTGTTCGGCGCAAACTTAAACGACGTAAACTTGAGAGATGCAATTACAGATGAAAAAACCATCCTTCCCGATTACCTGAAAAAGTCTGAACCATGATTTTCAGGATTAAGGGATTGCCGGGATTCAAAACGAGGTGCAGAATGCAGGAAATACAACTCAGAGATATGGAGAGCAGTTTCAGAGAACTTGTTGAAAAGTCGGTTTATGGGAATGAAATTGTCATTATGAAGGACAATGAGCCAATAGCAAAAATTATTCCTTTTCGGAAGAAGCTCAGGAGAAGATTGGGAACAGCCAAAGGACTGGTGGTTATAAAAGAAGGGTTCAAAGATATTCCTGAAGGATTTGAGGATTATATCCTATGAAAGTTCTGTTGGATACCTGCATGTTTTTATGGCTGACGACCGAAAATTACGATCATCTTTCTCAAAAGAGTATAGATACTTTTTTAAATGAAAGCAATGAGATATATTTCAGTCTGGTATCTGCATGGGAAATCAGTATCAAAACCGGCATAGGAAAATTGGATTTAGCCATGCCGGTTCATAAGTTTGTAAGCAGACAGATTGAGTTGAATGAATTAATCCTTTTGCCGATAAGCCTTGAGCATGTTTCAAAAGTGTCCGAACTCCCTTTTCACCATAAAGACCCGTTTGATAGGCTGCTGATTGCTCAGTCAATCATAGAAGGGATACCGATGTTGAGTGCTGATTCGGTTTTTGAGAAATATGGTATTCAGGTAATTTGATGCTTATCGGATTCTGTGAGTGTATCTGAATAATATGTCAAACTTAAACGATCCCAGAGTATTATTTGCCGCAGAACGCACCCTGCTTGCATGGAACCGCACCAGCCTTAGTCTGATGGCATTCGGTTTTGTGATAGAGCGATTCGGTCTGTTTCTTCATAATATGGCTCCGAAAGGAGCTAATTTTTCGGAAAGAGATATATCGTTCTGGGTAGGAATGGCGTTTATTCTGCTTGGAATGATCTTGTCTGTTCTTTCCGTAATCCGGTATAAAAAGATTATCAGAACGCTGAAACATGATGAAATCCCTGATGGGTATTGGATAAATATGTCGTTATTTGCCAATCTGCTTCCGGTATTTCTCGGAATCCCCCTGATTGTTTATCTTTTCTTGGGAATTCGATAAAAAATTTTCAACACGCACAGAGGCTTAAAATGTCTTCATTAACGTTTTATTTAAGTCGGATCCTTGATAACCGGATTTTTTCCGATGATCGCAAGATTGTCGGAAAAGTCAAAGACGTGGTGGTTGATATGGGCGGCATCAACCCCAAAGTTATCGGGATAAAAGTAAAAATCGGCAATCAGACCCAAATAGCGGATTTTTCATCGTTTGCTATTCTGAAAGAAAACGGTCAGTATACCGTAACATGCAGCGGGATAAAAGATATCGGAACGCCGCCGAACACGGTCTCTTTGTCAAAGCGCATATTGGACAAACAGATTGTTGACATGGACGGGAGAAAAGTCGTAAGAGTCAACGATGTACGGCTTGCTGTTCTGTCAACAGGCACGTTTGTGGTGGCAGTTGATGTGGGACTTGACGGGCTTCTGAGACGATTGGGCGTTGCAAAGCTGGCAAAAACCATTCTGAATCCGTTCGGAAAAAGAGTTCCGAGCGATCTGATTTTATGGGATGAGGTTGCAACGATTGATTATTCTCATGCAGGCATCAAGCTGTCAAAAGCATATTCCAAGCTTTCCACGTTGCATCCTTCGGATCTGGCGGATATTATCGAAGACCTTGACGCCAAAACGCAGGCAGCGATTTTTGCGTCTCTGGATGAAGAAAAAGCCGCAGATGTGCTTGAAGAACTTGAAACCGATGCCCAGTTGAATGTTCTTGAAAGCCTCTCTGTTGAAAAAGCGGCGGATGTGCTTGAAAAAATGCCTGCTGACGAGGTCGCCGACATTCTCTATGAAATGGAGGATGATAAGGCGGAAGAACTGTTAAGCGAGATGGAGGAAGAATCTTCGGAAGAAGTTCGGGAACTGCTTGAATATCCTGAAAATACCGTCGGCAGCCTCATGGTTACAGAATATATTTCATTCAATGAACATCTGACAGTCAATCAGACCTTGGCAGAACTGAGAAAACTGAAGCCCGAAGCAGACACAATTTACTCTCTTTATGTGTTGGATAATGATGAAAAATTGATAGCAACCGTATCGTTAAGAGATGTTGTGATATCTGAGCCGGATACGGAACTTCGTCAGATTATGAACGATCAGGTTATCCATGTTCAGGATTATGACAAGATAGACGATCTCCCTGAAATCATATCCAAATACAGCCTTCTATCTCTTCCGGTGGTGGATAAGGAAATGAAAATGCGGGGTATGGTGGTCATTGATGACGTGGTATATAATTTATTGAAACGCAAGGGAAGAAAAGCGTAAGATCGGGAGAAATGGAAATGATCGCCAAAGCAAAAAAATCGGCGTTGTGGAAAAATTTTGTGCTGTTTTTGGCAATACTCGGACCCGGCATTGTAACCGGCAGCGTGGATAACGACGCAGGCGGAATTACAACGTATTCGGTTGCCGGAGCAATTTACGGATACGGGCTGTTGTGGACATTGATCCCCTCTTTTGTCGCTCTTGTCGTTGTTCAGGAAATGAATGCCAGAATGGGCGTTGTTACCGGCAAGGGGCTTGCTGACCTGATTCGGGAAAATGCAGGCGTAAAAATAACATTTTTCATCTTCATGGGATTGATAGTCGCCGACATCGGCAACACCACAACGGAATTTGCCGGTGTTGCCGGAAGTATGCAGGTCTTCGGCGTGAACAAATATATTTCCGTGCCATTGGTGGCAATCGGCGTATGGCTGCTGGTGGTCAAAGGCACATACCAGTCTTCGGAGAAGATATTTCTGATCTTCAGCGTATTTCTGTTTTCCTATGTGATTTCTGCCATCATGGGACGCCCGAATTGGTCAGAGATAGGCAAAGCAATCGTTCATCCGAAAATACAGTTTGATTATGAGTATATATCAATAGTTATCGGCATCATCGGCACCACTATCGCTCCGTGGATGCAGTTTTACATGCAGTCCGCAGTTATCGAAAAAGGCTTGAAAATTGAAGATTATAAATATACTCTGTGGGATGTTATTTTAGGTTCTGTGGCTACGGTGGTGGTTGCATTTTTTATCATCGTTGCCTGTGCATCAACGCTTCATGTCAATCATATCAGAATTGAGGAAGCAAAAGATGCGGCAATGGCGTTAGAGCCGCTGGCAGGCAAGTTTGCGTCTATGATATTTGCTTTCGGATTGTTTATCGCTTCGGTATTTTCAGCGACGATTCTTCCGGTGGCAACAGCGTTTTATGTGTGCGAAGCCTTCGGATTTGAGGCGGGAATAGATAAAAAATGGGATGAGGCGCCTGAATTTTACTGGCTTTATACCGGAATACTCATTATAGGTGTTGCGATTATATTAATCCCGAATGCGCCGCTGATTGCCATTACGCTGTGGTCTCAGATCATCAACGGAATATTGCTGCCGGTGGTGCTGGTTTCTATGATGCTTCTTGTCAATGATAAAGAGATTATGGGTGAATATGTCAACAAGCCTTTTAACAATATCGTGGGGTGGACAACGGTGATTGTTCTGATTGGCTTATCACTGATTCTGTTGTTATCATCGTTTTTCAAATAAATTCACATAAGAGGCAGCATTATGATTCAGATTTTCAAAACCACGCCGGACGGGTTAAAGGAAGTGTCCGAAATTGACGCAGGATGCTGGATCAATCTGGTTCGTCCCGAAAACGGAGAATTGGATGATCTGGCGCAGAGAACAGGTATTCCATTGGATTTTCTGACTGATCCGCTGGATGTTGATGAGCGGGCAAGAATCGAAATCGAAGATGATTTTATTCTGATTGTTCTGAGAATTCCATATCTTGACCCGGATAAAGACGAAAAACCGTTCACCACTCTGCCGCTCGGCATTATTCTCATGCCGGAGTTGATGGTTACAGTGTGTGCTGTGCATACGGATATTATTTCCGATTTTATCAATGCCAAACTCAGGCGCACCAGATTTTCTACGGAAAACAGAGAGCGATTTATGTTCCAGATTTTTTTCAAAACCGCATTGCATTTTCTCAAATATCTGAGAGCAATTAATTATACGACAAGATCAATAGAAGATGAACTTCATAAATCAATGAAAAATCAAGAGCTTATAAGATTATTACATCTTGAGGAAAGTCTGGTGTATTTTACAACATCGCTGAAAGCCAATGAAATTATGATGGGGCGGCTTGCCGGATCAAAACTGCTGAAAATATCGGCAGATGATGCGGAGCTTTTGGAAGATGTTATCGTGGAAACCCGTCAGGCAATTGAAATGGCAAATATTTACAGTTCTATTTTAAGCGGCATGATGGGCGCATTTGCTTCGATTATTTCAAACAATCTGAATGTTGCTATGAAATTTCTGACTGCTTTTACGATTATTCTGATGCTGCCGAATCTGGTGGCGGGAATTTACGGAATGAATATCCGATTGCCGTTTCAGGAAGCTTCATACGCATTTCCGTTGGTTATGGGCATATCTTTTTTATTGTCTGCGGTGGGAGTCGTCTTTCTTATCAAACGGAAGTTTTTTTAAATCAACTTGTTTTTTTTAGATAGTCATGTCAATCAGGAAGCTTTGGAAGCTTTTATGTAAAATCCCGGTAAGAAATATTCCGGTTTTGGATATACGCGTAGAAAGTAAGGTAATGAGATGATTGAATCTTTTTTTCCATTGTTGAATTTAAAGGGACGCTCGCTGCTGCCGATTATTCAGGGCGGCATGGGCATAGGAATTTCCGCGCATAGTCTGGCTGGAGCAGTCGCCAAAGAAGGCGCGGTCGGCACAATTGCCAGCGTGGAGCTGCGAAGGCTTCATCCGGACATTATGGAGCGCACCCGCGATTGCCGGGACCATGACAAGCTGGCTGAAAGCAATCTTGAAGCTTTGGACAGAGAAATCAAAGCCGCACGGGACATCTGCGATACTGCCGGATTCATAGCCGTCAACGTGATGAAGGCGTTGAAACATTATGCGGATTTGGTGCGTCAGGCGTGCATCAGTGGGGCAAATGCGATTATTATGGGCGCAGGGCTGCCGTTTGATCTGCCTGATCTGGTGCGTGATTTTGATGATGTTTCGCTGATTCCGATTTTATCTGAGGAGCGGGGCGTACGCGCTGTGTTGAAAAAATGGATGCGTAAAAACCGTCTGCCGGATGCGATTGTGATTGAACATCCCCGGTATGCCGGAGGACATCTGGGCGCTACCCGTATGGAAGAGGTCAATGATTCCAAATTTGATTTTTCCCATGTATTGGAAGCGATACGGGGCGTTTTCAAAGAATTGGGGCTGGCGGTCAACAGCATCCCGCTGATTCCGGCAGGCGGAATCAATTCGTTTGAAAAGTTGAAAGACATGTTTGCGATGGGCGCAAGCGCGGCGCAGATCGGAACGCCTTTTGCCGTAACCGAGGAATGCGACGCGCATCCCAATTTCAAGCGTGTGCTGGCTGAAGCCACATCTGATGACATTGTTACGTTTATGAGCGCGGCAGGTCTTCCGGCGCGGGCAGTATTGACGCCTTGGCTGAAACGGTATCTGTCTTCTGAAAAAGATATGCGTGCCAAAGCTGATCCTGATGTGGCAAGATGCGCCCGCAATCTGGAATGTCTGACACATTGCGGATTTAAGACCGGCAATTCGGCAGCAGGACAGTTCTGCATTGAAACACATCTGGCAGCCGCACAGCGCGGAGATATTGAAAAAGGCTTGTTTTTCAGAGGATCGGAACTGCTGCCTTTCGGAAATCAGATTCGCACGGTAAAAGAAGTGTTGGAGTTTTTCCTAACCGACAGATATGCGGTTGCGGTTTAGCTTTTACCACCGAATGCCAAGCTTAGTGACATTGGTTGTTAAGCGTTCAGGTTTCTGTTTTTAGGAGGAAAAATGTTAAAGAAAATAAGAAGTTTATCTGTAAAAATTGCGGCAGGTTTCGCATTGCTGATCATTTCTCTGATTATCGTATCTATTGTTGCATGGAGCGGGTTCAATCGTTTAGGCACCGGACTTTCCGGCTATCAGAACCTTGTCCGCGATACGGATATATCAGGACAGCTCCAGATAAATTATCTGACAGTGCGATCAAATCTCAGAAATTTTCTTATCAGAGGCAATGATGCCGCATATCAGCAGTATAAAGAATCTTGGGAAAGAACGGACGGCTTTATCAAACAGGCAAAGGGACAGATTAAAGAATCCAAGCGGGCTGCCATTGTTGCCGAAGTTGATAAAGACATGAGACATTATAATGATAATGCTGAAAAAATCGTTGAATTTACAAAGGCGCAGAACAAAAAGGTTGAAGATATCATCAAAGTCAGTGGGGCAGCGATGGAAAAAGGACTGACCGATATGATGTTGTCTGCCAAACAGGATGACGATATGGACGGCAATTATTATTCAAGCCTTGCCCTGCGCCAACTCCTGCTGGTTCGGCTGTATGTCTCCGAATTTCTTTATACGAATGAAAATTCTGATAAGGAACGCGTACATGCCGAGTTTGCAGGTCTTCAGGAAAATCTGAGAAGATTGCTCAAGTTCACAGAACATCCGACCCGGCTGAAGCTGCTGAAATCCGCATCAGAAGATAGCGAGGTCTATATCAAGACTTTTGATGAGACAGTTAAAATTATTGAAGATCGGAGCCGGATCAGAGAAAGCAATGCCAATCATCGGCGATGAGATTGGCAGAAAAGCGGAAGAGATCAATCTTGGCGTCAAGTCAGATCAGGATAATCTGGGCTTGCAACTGGCAGCATCCAACAAAAGCAACATCCGCCTTATTATTTTTATCGGATTTTTTGCGCTTTTCATGGGATTTTTTATTGCATTATTCATCGTGAAAAGTATCCGAAACGGAATCCTCAAAGCGGTAAAAGTTACGAAATCAGTAGCCGGCGGCAATCTGACGGATGATATTCGGATAGACAGAAAAGATGAAATCGGCGATCTTTTGGAAAATATGAAGGATATGGTCGGAATCCTGCAAAACAGAGCCGGAATTGTCAAACAAATCGCGGATGGAGACTTAACGGTAAAGCCGGAGGTTCTTTCAGATAAAGATATTTTAGGGCAATCTCTGTTGCTGATGACGGAAGTGGCACAGGAACGGGCGCAGATGGTGAAACAATTTGCCTACGGCGATTCTACGGTAAACATGAAAGTGCTTTCCGAAGCAGATATTCTCGGGAAATCTTTGTCTGTGATGGTTGATGTGGCACGGGAACGCGCATTGCTGGTAGAACGGATAGCCTGCGGCGATCTGAGCGTGAATATGAAAGCGCTTTCAGATAAGGATGTTCTTTGAAAATCGCTTGCAATGATGGCAGAAGTGGCGCGGGAACGGGCGCTGATGGTCAGGCAGTTTGCGGATGGCGATCTGGGCATTGCTATGAAAGTTCTTTCAGACAAAGATGAACTTGGAAAATCGCTTGCGCTGATGGTGGATGTGGCAAAAGAACGCGCTCTGATGGTGGAACAAATCTCTGACGGAGACCT
The DNA here is from genome assembly GCA_020718925.1 of Desulfonema limicola. Lineage (GTDB taxonomy): Bacteria > Desulfobacterota > Desulfobacteria > Desulfobacterales > DYRC01 > DYRC01. The sequence continues at coordinate 2,711 of DYRC01000101.1, read as the reverse complement.
GAGTGTACATATAAAAGTGCTGTCAGACAAAGACGGGCTTGGAAATTCTCTTTCCCGGATGATACAGAAATTATCTGAAATCGTTTCCGAAACCATATCTGCTGCGGATAATGTAGCGATTGCCAGCCAGCAGATGACGTCCAGTCTGGAAAATGTTTCTCAAGGCTATTCCGAACAGGCGGCGGCGGCAGAAGAAGTGTCATCATCCATGAATGAAATGCTGTCAACCATAAAACAGAATGCCGACAATGCCTCTGAGACCGAAAAAATCGCATTGAAATCCGCTCAGGATGCGCGTGAAGGCGGCAGGGCGGTTACTGAAACCATAGAAGCTATGAAAGCGATTGCACAGAAAGTTTCGTTTATCGAAGAAATTGCCCGTCAGACAAATCTGCTGGCATTGAATGCGGCAATTGAAGCTGCCCGTGCCGGAGAATACGGGAAAGGATTTGCGGTGGTGGCGGCTGAGGTTCGCAAGCTGTCTGAAAAATCTCAGAATGCGGCAAACGAGATTATCAAGCTGTCCCAAACCTGTGTGAGAATTTCGGAAAATGCGGGGCAGATATTGTCAAATTTCATCCCCGGTATTCAGAAAACATCGGATCTGGTTCAGGAAATAAGCGCGGCAAGCAATGAACAAAGCGCAGGCGCGGAACAGATTTTTAAAGCAGTTCAGCAATTGGATACGATCATTCAGAAAAATTCCGGCTTATCAGAAGAAATGGTTGCCACTGCTGAAGAGTTGGCAGGGCAGGCGGAACAACTCCGAAGCAAGATAGATTTTTTCACGATTCCTGATTCGATTTATAAGGCGGTAAAAGAAGAAGATAGGAAGACAGCCGCGAAAAAAGCGTCTAAGCCGGAGGAAGGCAGAAAGGCAATCGCGAAAAAAGCTTTGAAAAAGATGGCAAGACAGTCTTCAAATGACAGTGAGTCTGAGGAAGGCTTTGAGCATTATGAGAAGTTTGAACGTTATTAATTGAAAGGAAAAATGTCCCATGAAAAAAGCAAATTTCAGAACTATGGCGGTTTTTGCAATCATCGCAGCAGTATTTTCATGTCTGTTGCTCAACACGGCAGAGAGTGCCGAAACCCTTGACATTGCAAGCATCTACAAAGCCCCTATTTCAACTCCCGAAGGAACGGGAATGGCTGATCTGATTGTCAAAGAAGTGTTTTCCAGAATCGGCGTGAAAGTACAGATTGTTCCTGCGGCAAGCGCAACTGCTCTTGAGAAAGTGGATAAAGGCATGTATGACGGCGATATTTTCCGGGTGGACGGAGCAAATAAAAAATTTCCCAACATTGTGCAGGTTCCAGAAACGTATTATGATTATGAATTTGTTGCTTTTACAAAAACCGTGAACGTACCGATGACCGGCTATGACGGGTTGAAGCCTTACAGAGTCGCTGTCCCCAAAGGATGGGTAGAAACAGATAACAATGTGAGGGAAGATAATACCAAGAGCGTTGTCAGGATTGCCAGTACTTTTGATATGTTCAACACCCTTGTCAAAGGCGAAGCAGACCTTGTGATTTATAATCGCCTGATGGGATATGAGATGATCAGGGAGATGGGCGCGTCCGATATTCGCGCTCTTGAACCGATGATTGTCAGCAGACCCATGTTTTTATATCTGAACAAAAAACATCAGGATTTGGTTCCGAAATTGGCTGCGGCAATTAAAGATATGAAAAAAGACGGAACCATTCAGAAAATTGTTGCTGAAACAGTGGGGAAGTATAAAAAGTAAAAAGGAGAACAAGCTCATGAAAACGGCAATTTTCAAAATCATGGCGGTTTTTGTAATCATGGCAGCAGTGTTTTCATATCTGCTGCCGAACACGGCGAAGAGTGCCGAAACCCTTGTCATTGCAAGTTCTCACGGTTCTCCCCTTTCCAATAGGGAAGGGACAGGGATGATTGATCTGATCGTTAAAGAGGCTTTTTCAAAAATAGGCGTAAAGATACAGATAGTCCTGCTTGACGGTAAGACTGCTTTGGAAAAAGCCAATCAGGGGATTTATGACGGGGATATTATGCGGGTAGGAGACGGTATTATCACATGGAAATATTCCAATCTCATTCAGGTTCCCGAAACATTTCATACATTTGAATTTGTCGGATTCAGCAAAAACGTGAATGTTCCGATGACCGGATGGAATGGCTTGAAATCTTACAGGGTAGGTATGGGTATCGGATGGATAATTCTGGATGATAACATCAATGCGGAAAATACGAAAAGCCTGATCAAGGTTATCAATCCTTCCGATCTGTTCAATACCCTTATGAAAGGCGAAACAGATATTGTCATCTATGATCGATTAACGGGGTATGACATCATCAGGAAAGGGGGAATGTCGGATATTCATGTTCTTGAGCCGCCGCTGGCAAGCAAGCCGATGTTTTTATATCTTCACAATAAACACAAAGATTTGGTTCCGAAATTGGCTGTGGCAATCAGCGACATGAAAAAAGACGGAACTATCCCAAAAATTGTCGCTCAGACATTGGAGAAGTATAAAAAGTAAGCTTATTGTCAGAACCGGGATTTTCAGGATTAAAAGATTAGCGGGATTTCTTAATCATGGTAATCCGTAAATCCTGTGAATCCCGGTTCAGACTGAAAAAGGAAAACAATGATGCTGCAAGTTCAAAAGACATTCATCACCGCCGAAGAATATTTTGAAATCGAAGAGGCTGCCGAATA
>DYRC01000100.1:3495-12312 GCA_020718925.1 Desulfonema limicola | reverse complement strand
TTATCCCGCACTCTGCAAAAGCGCATTCAGCACATTTTCCACATCCCGCGCTTCTTTTTCCAAAATCGCATAGCTTTCCTGAATCCGAGTCAGATCATTGCTCCGCCCGTTTTTTTCCAGAGTCAGCGCGGCAGACGCAATTTTCTGAGCTGAGATATTATAACTCATGCCTTTAAGCGCGTGAGCAGGCTGTTCAATCATACTGCTATCTTTTTTCAAAACGCCGTCCTTTATCTGCGCCATCAGCTTGGGAAGATTTGCCAGATAAAGCCGAATCAGCTCTTTGAGCAAATCGGCATTGTGATCAATCATGTCCATTAACGCTTGTTTATCTAAAATCTGATCCATTTTTTATTCCCCCTGTTTTTCCTCATTTCTGCTCTGAAACAAATTCAACGCAGCTTTTAATTCCTCAACTTCCTGTTTCAGAAGGTCGTAACGGTGTGCGGTATTGCTCAGGTTATTACATCTGCCCATTTTTTCCAATTCCAGAGTTCTTTTGGAAACCGCGCCTGCTGCCAGATTCAGACTCATTCCTTTCAGGGAATGGCTTGAAAACACCAATTCACAGCTATCCTGATTATAAATACTCTCTTTAATCCGGGTCATTAATTCGGGCAGACTTTCCAGATATATCCGTATCAGCTCTGATGCCAAATTATGATTTCCGCCCAGCATTGCCAAAAATTCATCAGAGTTGAAGACTTCCGGACTGTATTCGGCGACGGTCTCACAGACAGGGGCTTTATGAGAGGCTGAAGCAGTCAGCATTTCAATCACCGACAAAAGCTGCTCCTTATGGATAGGCTTGGTAAGATATTCATCCATTCCTAAAGCTAAAAACCGCTCCCGATCTCCGGGCATACCATGTGCAGTTACTGCCACAATGGGAATATGACCGCCGGTTTTCTTTTCTTTTTCCCGAATCAGCCGGGTCGCCTCAAGTCCGTCCATTACCGGCATCTGAATATCCATTAAAATCAAATCAGAATGTTCCTGCTCAAAGGCTTGGACAGCAGCTTTACCGTGTTCAACCGCATTGACCTGATGCCCTTTCATTTGAAGAATAGCCATCAGCAGCTTGCGATTCAACGGGTTATCCTCTGCAATCAGAATTTTCAGAGGCGAAGAAACAGTGGGCGATTCGGTCATTTCCGCTTTTTGTCCTTTGATTGTAAAATAAAATGCAGAGCCTTTTCCCAATTCACTTTTAACTCCGATACGCCCGCCCATCATCTGCGTCAGTTTTTTGCATATCGCCGCGCCTAAGCCCGCGCCTCCGAAACGCCGGGTATGGGAGCCATCCGCCTGTGTGAACGCATCAAATATCCGCTCCGCATCCTCCGATGCAATGCCGATTCCGGTATCAGATACGGTAAACAGAAGCTCTTTTCCGCGGGTTTCAACGCTCAATCGGATTTCTCCTGTCGGCGTAAATTTTAACGCATTATTCAATAAATTGTCAAGAATCTGACGAAGACGATGCTTGTCAGCATAAAGCATTTTCGGTATGTCAGGGCTGAAGCGGGTATGAAATTCAAGACCTTTTTCGCGGACTTTTGCCGAAAAAAAATGTGAAATATCATCTAAAAATCGGCGAAAGTCAATATCTTCATACTCTAATCTGATCCGCCCTGATTCGATTCCGATAAGATCAAAAATGTCGTTTAAAAGTCCCAGCAGAAGGGCTGAAGATGTTTTTGCGGTTTGCAGAAAATCTTTCTGTTCAGATGTCAAATCTGTGTTCATCGCCAGATCAATCATGCCGATAATGGCGTTCATCGGTGTGCGGAACTCATGGCTTATGTTTGCCAAAAATTCGCTCTTTGTCCGACCGGCAGCTTGGGCAGCTTCCAGAAATTTTCTGATCTTTTCATAAGCCGCGCTGTAATCGCAGACCAGCAGATCATACGCACTCGGATGCGCCAGAATATGCTCAACAGCCTTATTGCCGATGATAACATCCCTGATTTCAACAGGAATATCGCTATGCTCACATATCTGACGAAAGCCGATGGCACTTCTTTCCGGTTCTTCGACCAGCAGAATACGCAACGGGTGGCTATGCTGATTCATAAAAATCAATACCTTTCTGTGCGCTCCTTCTCCCCCCGAACCCTCTCACTCCTACAACCCTGTCTGCATTAAATACCTGAATCATGTTATAGTCAAGATTTATCGTTTCGGCGGCAGCGCCTCCCGGATCAATCCGCCGTATTCCTCGCTCAATACCAGAATGGCAAATTTTTCCACGCGATCCAGATCATCGGTGCTGACAGACGCATAATCAAAGCGTCCGCGCAGATCCGTATAGCCGTCCTTATAAAACACCACCGCCCCGTCCTTCATTTTGGCATACACCTTGATGTACGCCTTTACTGCCGGTTTCTGCGCTGCTGACACCGTAATCAGACCGTAATTTTCAATCATCTGAACAGTTAAGGCATTGGCATAACACACCTGAGAGCGTTTGATGCCGCCTGCCGTGATTTCAATCATCAGATTGGCATTGCGGAATTTTTCAGCGATTTCAAGGCTGAGATGATTCTTATCCTTTGGCAGAGAAATATCTGCGGTTTCATTGGGGCGGATAAAGGAAAAATCTTCTGTTTCCTGCTTCACAAACGGATGACGCGAGAAAAGCAGTTCAATATCCATCGGATAATAGCTGATCTGACACGTGCTGAGATTGCGATAATCCAACTCAATGCGCCCCGCTTCGATTTTAAAATCAAATCCGGGTTCGGTCGAAACCTCACCCCCAGCCCCTCTCCTATCAGGAGAGGGGAGAGGGGAGAGGTAAGTAACAGCGTCTCTGAACCGCTCCCGCCAATGCTGCACCGGGTAATCCGCATATCCGGCAGCGATTTTTCCTGCCCGCTCAACATTTCCTTCATAAAAATCCAGATAGACCTGAAGATAATCATATTGCATCTGCGTCTGAAGCTTGGTCTTATCAATCTGCTTGAAAAACGTCAATGATTCAGACACCCGATCCTGAAGCAGCAGATAATAGCAAACCGCCGTCATATCCGCATCGTCCAATGCAGGGCGATAGCTCAGATATTCCATAAACTTATGATACTGATCATAAAGCCTGTCATTGAGAATTTTTCTGCCTCTGCCCAACTGATGCGCCCGCGCATTAACCAGCGGCTTATATTCCAAATGCTGATATGCCTTGCGCTCCACCGGATCAAGATGCAATAGCGGTGTGTCAATGTACATGCCGCAGCGATTGGCGTATTCCGAATGTTTCAGGTATTCGGAAATACTTGCCAAATCATTGTGATAAACGCTGTATGACCACAACAACCCGCTGAAATACCCGCGATTTTCCAAAATGGCAATGGTTTGTTTGAAAAACTTCTTATCTTTCATCCGAAACGCAATTTTCGCCAGATCAATCCGGTTCAGATTATGCGTATTCAGAAAATCCGATACGTCTTTATCCGATCCGTTCTGCGAGATATAATTCCACGCGCTTTTATCAATCTTAGTAAGCTGCGCGACCACATTCAACGCGGTTTCCGAACCGGCAGCGATAAACTTTTCATCTTTGGCAACCTGAGCCGGATATTGTTTGAAATTGCCGGTATCAGGAAAATAAAAATAATACTCCGAAATTTTATTGCCATACGGCTCAAGGGTGATCGGAATACCTTTGCTGTAAAAGCCGTTGTTGATCGGAATCGCGCCTTCGGGAATTTGCAGCATCGCGGTGAATTTGCGCCGCGAAGACGTGGGATTGCTCAACAGAAACTGACAGCCATACGCGGTATTGACCAGAAATTCGCCTTCGACAAACTTATCGAATTTTTCATGTCCCTCATAGCGATAGCGATCATCTGCCTGAAAAATGCTGCGGCTGACCATGACCGGAGTTGGGGAATGAGAATTGAGAATTGAGAATTGAGAAGAATCTTCATTTCTCACTTCTCCTTTCTCACTTCTCACTATTACTGCCGCTTCCCGGATTTCCTTATGAAACACAATTGCTGCATTCTTAACACTTAACACATCACACTTAACACATCCTGTTATCGGCAGATCAGACACCGCCAATGCCATCATCATTTCCGTAAAATTTCCGGTCGCATAGAGAAAATGACCGGATAGAAACGGCGTTGACGGATCGCTTTGGGCATAATCATTCCAAAAGCGGTTGACCTTAATCAGATCAGCATTCTGGTTTTCAATCAGGACATGATAGTAATTGTTTTCAGCCCATTCCTGAGTTTTGTCCGGAGATTTGAAAAACCGGCGCACAGCTTTGCGCTCTTCGGCACGCTTTTTGTAAAACTCTTTCGGGGCAGCGGCTTTGTCTTTTCCGCTGAATGCCTCCCGTGCAACAGAGGCGGGCGCGGGCGGCGGCGCAGGCATTTCCGGCTTGACCGACTCCTCCGGCTCTGCTTCTTCCGAAAGCATCATGTCCGCATCTTCACTGTCTTTTGCCATGCTTCTTCTGACTCCGCCTTTTGTATCTCCCCGATGAAAGGTGTCGCTGACCCACTCTGTCTTTTCTTCAAGCGATCTGCCTCTCAGCGCAGTATCAAACAAACGGTTGTAAGTATCAATATCCGGCGCAATCAGATCAACCTGATCCTTGATATGCTTGGCTATCCGGTCTTTTTCTTTGGGAAGACGCCGGGCAAGTAGAATTCTTTCTGCTGCATTAAGTTGCGAAAACGCCCAGGGCTTGAGATATTCTTCCAAATTTTCTCCGAGCAGCCAGCGATCCATGAATGTTTTGTCTTTTTTGTGCGCGATATACGATAGAATCACCCTGTCAAAAAACTGCTTATCTTTATAATATAGAAAAAGGTTGAGTTCGTGACAGGAATATTTGGAATATAGTTCTTCTTTTTCCTTGTCTTTCATCTCCGACCAGCGCAGAATAAATGCAAATTCCTTGAAATCAGGTGAGTTATTCAGCGTTGAGAAAAAACGATACATGCTGGCGACAGAATCATATACCCCTCCCCCTGCCCCCTCCCCGGAGCGGAGAGGGGAATCTTCCGATTGCTCCCCCTGCCCTTTCAGGGAAGGGGGCTGGGGGGTTAGGTATATCCGCCGATGCTCAATAAAATGCTTTTTGGCATCAAAAGACTTGCTTAAACGCAAATCCCGCTTTTTTACCGGACTTTCAGGCAGCGAAATTTCCTGATATGCGGTATTGAGCGGATCAACGGCAAGCAGGTGAATCTGCTGATGAAATCCCAGCAGCTTTCGGTCAATCACAATCTGACCTTTTTCATCAGGTTTAAGATTTGGCAGAATTACCGCGCCTTCGCCCAGAAAATCCATGCCGGAAAAATTATCCATGCCTGCCACCGCTTTTTCAGCAGCCCACTGTCCGGTTCTCGAAAGGCTGTCTGTCGGCTTGAGGCTTGCAACGCCTTCTCCGGCTCCGGCAGTATCAGTTGCGGTCTCAGTTTTGCGGATACTCCAGGGATTCAGCAGCAATTCCGGTCGGTTCAGCATATTGCCCGGAAATTTTTTGGCATATTTGCGATCAAGAATATAGCGGTACTCATCGCCGATGTCTCTGCCTGCCACATAAAATGACTGAGGCGGCGCAGGCTGAATCAGATAGGGTTCGGGAATGGCGATGGTGTTCAGTTTGGAAAACATGGAAAACGCGGGCATAAACCGGGTTGCCGCAACATGAACCCTTGTAAATTCGGAACTTCCTTCAAGGCTGACCGTTATTGCTGACTTACTCACATCAATTTTGCGGATTCCGAGTGCTTTTAATTCACGCGTTTCCAAAATCCGATTTCCGGCAATACAGCCGCCGATTTCCTCTCCCTTAGTCAGACGCAGGGCAATCTTGACATTGCTGTCTTTCAGAAAGATGTCGTAATCGCCTGCCTCAAGCCCTGAAATTTCCAAAACACCGTTTTTGACCGAACCCGCCTCTGAGCGATTTGCAAAATATGTTGAGCCGCGCCGCTCGAGGAGTGAGAAGTGAGAAGTGAGAAGTGAGAAAGGCAATCGGATGGTCTCTCCGACTTTGGCATGAATATTGGCAGGATAGCGGACAAAAGCTTTTGACGGAAACCATGTATGCGAAACTGAGCCAAGAGATGCGCGTATCCGTTCAATATCTTCAAGCTTGCCCAACTTAATGCGCCCCGAAGCATCGCTTTGCAGCGAAAGCGGAATGGTCTCGCGGAAACAGCGATGTTTGATTTCAATGCTGATGGGGCGATACGCTTTGGGTTCGCCATTTTTGCCTAATGCTTCAAGCAGATATTCGGCATCCGCATGACTTAGGAAAATATCTTCGGTGGATAGCGTGGTTTCAATTCCGTTGATGGCAAAGCCTGCGCTGTCAGATAAATCTTCTTTTTTATCCCGGCTGATATTTTTCACTTTGGCAGTTAAGGTGAAGCGGATATTGGAAAGCTTATCCGGCACTTGAAATTCAAACACCGATTCTTTATCTTCAGATACCTTGAAATCCGGAATCTCTCTGCTGGAAGAAACCCCGTCATGGTCGGCAGATTCAATGGAAAGCCGGACATCTTCCAACAGCGATAAGCTGATCGGATGCCCATTCAACGTCAGTGTCGGACGAATCAGGATTTTTGCCTTCATACCTTTGAGCAGCGATTCTCTGTCCGCATAAAACCCCGCGCTGAGTTTGTAATCTTCTGCCAAGTGATTGAAACTTGCCGGAGAGCAGAAATCCCCGTCTTTTATCACAAAATTCTCTCTGCCCGGCTGGGTGCTGAACGGAATAATGATGATTCCGTCTTTATCCGGCGCATATTCTCTGCCTTTAAGCCAGATTTTTGCCTGAAGATGCTTTTGTTTTTTATCATCAATGATGGTAAATTCATGTCCTGCGGGACCGATTTTTTCAAGCGCATACAGCGTTGCTTTGCGAATCAGAGCGCGGCTGCTTTTGCCGTTTCCGATCATCTCCACCACAAACACGCCGGGGCGGTTAATCTGCTCGAATTTAAAATTTCTCAGAACCCGTCTGAACGGCGGATCATCATAATTGACTATGGTTTCATGCGTAGCCGTCAGTCCGTCCAATGCGATTGCGGTATCCACTTCCCCGCCCTTTGCCAGATAATAATTGAACGCATTCACCTCAAATACTTTGACAATCAGCGTTTTGACATTTTTGATATACAAATCAAGCGATACAGGAGCATCCGCGCCATAAAGCGTTTTGTTGTTCAGTGCAAAGTCAATATCTATCCGGTCTCTGAGTGCCTGATATTTTTGAATATCTGCCGCAGAATACCATTGCTCCGAATTGCCGATGCCATTGACAATTTTTGTTTCGGCAAAAACATCTTTAAGCCATGTATCGCGGATGTACGGTGAATATTCCTTGAAATTATCAGCTTTTACAAAAAAATGAGACAGATAATCCCGCACCAGTTCTTCATCTGAGCCAATGGCGGACAGTCGGGTAACATTTCTGAAATCCGCATTCAAATCTGCCACAGACCGGCGAAATTCCTGCTGATTGAGATATTCCGGCTTGATATAGCTTGTATTTCTGGGCAGTTTGACGTATTCCATAAACAACGCCGCGTCATAATTGCCTTCCCGGCGATTCAAGTCCAGCAGGGCATAAAGCGCGTGAGTTTTGAGCGAATTATGAGCCGGAGACAGAGTTTTTGCATACGCCCACAGCCGCTCAAGATATGCCCGCTTTTCAGTCATGTCATATCGGAGATCAACGTCATCGCCGGGCGGAAGCTTTGAGAGATACGCCCGGACAAAGTTGGAATTGTCCGCCAAATCCGGCATCAGTTTTCTGCATTCATCCAACTGGGATTTCAGCAGATGATAATGAATCGGAAACGAACCGAATCCGCCGCTGTCTTTGTATTTCAAGTCATCTGTGACTAATTTTGCCAAGTTTGACACATCAGGACGCTGAAGCCGCCGAAGAAAATCCCTGCGCCGAACCGGATCAAGTTTATCAGGACTGAGCATCTCCAGCCCCGAGTCTTCAAAGCCGTCCAAGTTTTCATATCGGGAAAATGCCTGCTGCTGCAACGCGGAGAAGCTGATGAGTTCAGAATTTAAGGCAGATGGAATATCGCTTTTGGGACCCGTGACTTCTTTTTGATGATCAAAGCGCAGATCAAGTTCCTGCCGGATATATTCAAGCGATTTTTTCGGATTTTTGTCATATTCAAGCAGCGCCTGACGATGCGTGATTTGCTTGAGCCGTTCTGTATAGCCGTGCTGTTTAATCCACTGCCCGGTCAGTTGATGAACCGTATCGAAATCCTTCCGGTGCTGGGCGTCAAGGGCGTGATAAAAATAATAATCCTCAGTTCCCGGAATCAGTTGCTTCAATACATCAGGGCGTTTTTTGGACAGCGAAAAATCTTCGATAAATCCGATCTGCCGCTCCTCTGCATAACAAATCATCGCAAAAATCAGCCAAAGAATGCTGATAAGAATGCTGAATTTCATATCAATCTCCTTTTCCGCGAGCGCGGTCAAGCATTTCCCGGAAGGTATTCAAATCTTTGCAAATTACGGATTGTCTGTGAAGAGAACGCAGTGTTTCTCTGACCTCAACAGAGTTGACCAACCGGGCAATATCTTCGGGGATAACGCTGAAGCGGATTTCCAAAACTTCAAGTATGGATTCCCTTACTTCTTGTAATCCCTGCCGGATTCCCGCCTGAATTCCTTCCTGAAGCCCCTGCTGAAGCCCCTGCTGAATTCCCTGCTGAATCCCCTGCTGAATCCCCTGCTGAAGCCCTTTTTCTATACCCATACGTTCAACACTTGTAACATACCGCATTTTTCTCTCCTCCTCAAAATGGC
>DYRC01000100.1:0-3395 GCA_020718925.1 Desulfonema limicola | reverse complement strand
TTCGGATCATCCATATTTACCTCTTGAAAGTTTCATTGATTATATGCTTTAATCAGACAAGAAACAAGATATTTTGTATTTCGGATGATAACGATATGATAAAAATTTCGATCAGACGCGCTATGCCCGTCTTTATTGCAATCACAATCGCGGTTTTCGGGGGCTTCATGACCTTTCCGAAATCCGCAGACGCCGCCATAGCCAAGCGCGTCCTTGTGCTGAACTCCTATGATGACGGCTATATATGGACGGACAATCTCATGAACGGCGTCCGATCTGTTTTTAATCAATCAGATATAAATGCCGAGGTGATCGCTGAATATATGGACACCAAAAGACATCCGCCGGATAAAATTTTTCCGATATTCAAAGAGCTTTGCAAAACGAAATATCAGCAGCAGCCGGATGTCATCATTGTTTCAGATAATAACGCGCTTGATTTCATTATGGAATCGCGCCAAGAATTATTTCCGGCAGTGCCGGTCGTGTTTTGCGGCATCAATAATTTCAGCGATAAAATGATTCAGGGGCAGAAAAACATCACCGGCGTGGCAGAAAACACAGACTTTAAAGGCACTGTTGAGCTTATCTTAAAACTTCATCCCGGTGTTGAAAATATCGCCGTGATCAGCGACAGCACCGAGACCGGAAAAATAAATCTTGGCAACATGCGTAAGATTATGCCGGATTTTAAAGAGCAGGTGAAGTTTATTGAACTGGCTGACTTGGGCGCGTGTCAGCTTGAGGAAAAGCTCCAGAATCTTCCCAAACAGACTATCCTTTTCTATCTTTCATTTTTCAGAGACCGCGATGGAAAAGTGTTTTCCCAGAAAGAAAGCACGGAACTGATTACTAAAAACTGTCAGCTTCCCATGTATGCAGCGTGGGATTTTATCATTAATTACGGCGTAGTGGGCGGCGTGGTGGCGAACGGATTCATGCAGGGAAAAAATGCCGCAGCTATGGCAGAGCGCGTACTGAACGGGGAACGGATTGAAAAGATTCCGATCATGCGTGAAAGCCTGAATACGCCAATGTTTGATTATCTCATGCTGAAAAAATTCGGCATTGCTTTGTCAGAGCTTCCCGAAGGAAGCATGATTCTCAATCAGCCTGATTATTTCTATAACCGCTATAAAACTGAAATTTATGCCGGAGTGACGATACTGCTGGCTCTGCTGACGATTATTGCCGCGCTGTTTGTCAATGTTTTCCGACGAAAACAATCGGAACGCCTGTTGATTTCTTATATTGAGCAGCGTATCATCAACGAAGAAAACCTGCGCCAAAGCGAAAACAAGTACCGCCAGTTATTCAGCACCATGCAGACCGGCTTTGCCCTGCATGAAATTATCTGTGATGATGAAAACAAAGCGATAGATTACGTCTTTTTGGAAATCAACCCGGCGTTTGAAGTAATGACCGGACTCAAAGTGGAAAATATTATCGGAAAAACTGTCAAAGAACTTTTGCCCTCAATCGAATCGTATTGGATTGAGACTTATGGTCATGTGGCAATGACCGGCAAACCGGCAAAAATCGAACGATATTCTCAGGAAATCGGCAGATATTTCGATATTGTGGCATATTGCCCTCAATATCGGCAATTTGCAGCAATCATTACGGATATTACGGAAAAAAAACAACTCGAAGATCAGTTGCGTCAGGCTCAGAAAATGGAAGCCATCGGCACACTTGCCGGAGGAATTGCCCATGATTTCAACAATATTCTGTTTCCGATTATCGGCTATACGGAAATGGCATTAGACGATGCAAAAAATGAGGTCATGGAAGGAAATCTCAAAGAAGTTCTCAAAGCTGCAAGACGCGCCAAAGAATTGGTGAAACAGATTTTAACCATCAGCCGCCGAAGTGAACATGAAATGAAACCGTTGCAGATACAGCCGATTATCAAAGAAACCGTGAAATTTTTAAAAGCGTCTCTGCCCCAGAATATTCAGATACGGCAAAAGATTTCAGATGCGGATTATTCTGTTCTCGGCGATCAGGGACAGATTCATCAGGTCATCATGAATCTTTCCACCAACGCATATCATGCCATGCGTGAAAAAGGCGGCGTGTTGGACATAAGCCTTGAAAAAATCAGCTTATCTGCTGAAACAGTTCCGCTTGCCGATATGCTTCCCGGAACATACCTGAAAACTGTGATCAGCGATACAGGCAGCGGCATAGATGAAAAAACAATGGAGAGAATATTTGAGCCGTATTTTACCACAAAGCCCAAAGAGGAAGGTACCGGGCTGGGGCTTGCCATCGTCAACGGCATCATCAAAGAACACAAGGGCTATATTCAGATAAACAGCAAACCCGGAGAAGGAACTGCCTTTATTTTTTATCTGCCCGTTACAGACGTTAATAAAGACGAGATCGGAGATACGGCAAATAACACTGCTGTTTCAAAGGGCAACGAGCATATTCTGATTGCAGACGATGAACCGGCAATTGTCCGCCTCATCAAAGCCATATTGGAGCGCATGGGATATACCGTAACCGCAACATTCGGAAGCAAAGAAGCCTTAGAACAATTCACGCAGCATCCTGATAAATTTGATTTAATCATCAGCGATATGATGATGCCGCATCTGACCGGAATAGAATTGGTGGAAAAACTGAAGGAAATCCGCCCCGAGATCCCTGTTATCCTCTGCACCGGCTTCAGCGATGGCAAAGTCCCCGATGAAAAAATATCGGAATTGGGCATCCGGGAGATTGTTCCCAAACCCGTGCAGCGTAAAGAATTGGCTGAGGCGGTGCGGCGTGTGCTGGATTCATCTTAGCATCCGGGACATGGCTTCAAGTGCCATCTGATAGCCCATTGCGCCGAAACCCGCAAGCTGCGCGGTGGCAATATCGGAAATCAGCGATTTATGCCGAAACGCCTCCCGCTTATAAATATTGGACAGATGAATTTCAATAATCGGAACATCCAGCAGCAGCAAAGCATCCCGAATGGCAACGCTGGTATGCGTATATGCTGCCGGATTGATAATCACGCCGTTGCAGTTTCCGAATGCCTGCTGAATTTTGTCAACAATCGCGCCTTCGTGATTGGATTGAAATGTTTCAACGCGAATGCCCAGCGATGTTCCCAGCGATTCCAGTTGGGCGTTGATTTCAGCTAAGGTTGCTTTGCCGTAAATTTCAGGCTCGCGCCTGCCCAGCATGTTCAGGTTGGGTCCGTGAATGACCAGTACTTTCATCAAATATTCTCCCGTTAAAAAAGCAATGCAAAGTGCAAAATGGTTGCTATAGTTCTTTGCAAATGAATTGATATAGCTATCCTATTTCATTTATGGAAAAAGTATGCTATACTTGATATAATTTATAACATAATTACGGAGGAACTGTCATGCCGAATCCTGAAGATATTATAA
>DYRC01000099.1 GCA_020718925.1 Desulfonema limicola | reverse complement strand
CTCCACTCAGAATTTCAGCAATATGTTTCACCACGACTTTGCCGCCCCGTTTGTCCACGCCGCCTTTAAGCTGCATCACACAGCCCGGACAATCCGTTACCAGAATATCCGCGCCGGTTTTTTCAACATTCTCAAGCTTTTTTGCAAGGATTTCTTTGGAAATTTCAGGAAAATCAACTGAATATGATCCGCCGAATCCGCAACAGACATCTTCATCTGTCGAAGGCAGATATTCATATCCCGCTATCGAAATAAGTTTTCTCGGCTCATCAACAACTTTCAATCCGCGACACAAATGACAGGGCGAATGATATGCCACTTTTTCAGGATGTTTTTGAAATTCATCTGCCGATACGTTTAAAACATTCATCATAAACGAACTGAAATCAATCACTTTATCCGTGAAAGCTTTCAATTCCGCAGTTCTGGGCAAAAGTTTCGGATAATTTTCTTTCAGATGAGAGCCGCATGACGCGCAAAGCGTGATGATATAATCGTAATCTCCCATCGCTTTAATATTTTGAATCGCAACATCTTTTGCGGTTTCTTCTTCGGTTGCCATCATAGCGGGAAGTCCGCAACAGGTCTGCTCCATCGGATATTCAACCTGAACCTGATGTTTTTCAAGCAATTTAATCAGTGCTTTACCATGTTCGGGATAAACAAAATCCATCGCACATCCGCCGAACAATGCCACGCGGTATTTGGGATTTTCAATTTCACGGCGCAAAGATTTCCATTGGTCTCTGAACGGCGTTTTTGTGATTGCCGGCAGACTTCTGAAATCATGTTCTTTGAAAAAAAACATAGGCAGATGTCGGATAAAACCATCTTCAGCAATAGGTTTCTGCATCAGATATGCCCGTCTGAGCAGAAAATGAAACAGCTTACGATTTTTCAACAGAATTGACAATAATTTGTTTTTGGCAGGTCGTTCCTGCTGATACGACAGAACAGCCTGATGAACCTTTTTAACAAGATGCGGCAGATCAATACCCGCCGGACATACAGCTTTGCAGGATTGGCAATTGATACAGTTTCGGACAATAGCATTCGCGTTTTGCCTGCCGTGATAAAAATAAGTCAGAATCAATCCGATAGCCCCAATATACACATGACCGTAAGTATGACCGCCAAGTAAGCGATAAATCGGACAGACATTGGCGCAGGCGCCGCAACGGATACAGCGAAGTGCTTCGGAAAATATCGGGTCTTTGGCAAGCTCGGAGCGCCCGTTATCCAGAAACACAATGTGCATTTCTTTTTTGCCGGACGGCGCAGAGCCGCATTCGTTTGCGCCGGTAATCCAAGTTACATACGTTGAAATCGCCTGCCCTGTGGCATTTCGGGGCAATGCTTTGAGAATATTCAGCGCAGTTGTCAGATCAGGCACGAGCTTGTCAATACCGATTAACGCAACATGAACTCGCGGCAAAGTTGTTGTCAGCCGTGCATTTCCTTCGTTACTCACAATGCCGATAGTGCCGGATTCGGCAATGGCAAAATTCGCGCCGCTGATTCCCATATCTGCTTCCAAAAATGCTTGGCGAAGCGTATGCCTTGCCACTTTGACCATTGCCTCAATATTATCCGGGTTCTGAGGTTTGCCGGTTACTTCTGTAAAAAGTTCAGCAACCTGACTACGCGAAAGATGAATC
This sequence comes from Desulfonema limicola, assembly GCA_020718925.1. GTDB lineage: Bacteria > Desulfobacterota > Desulfobacteria > Desulfobacterales > DYRC01 > DYRC01. The sequence continues at coordinate 10,665 of DYRC01000099.1, read as the reverse complement.
GCAGGCATAACCATGTGCGAAGGACCTTCATGGCGCAATTGGATAATCCATTCGCCCAAATCGGTTTCGGTTACTTTAAAGCCTTGTTTTTCAAGATGATCATTGAGAAAGGTTTCTTCAGCCGTCATGGACTTGGATTTGACAATATTTTTTACACTATTGTCTTTTGCAATTTTGGCAATGATATTATTGGCTTCTTCCGCATCTTCGGCAAAATGAACGGTTACGCCTGCTTTTTCGGCATTGGCTTTGAAAGTCTCAAGCAATTCAGCCAATTGCGGCAAAGCAGATTCTTTTGCACTTGAGATATTGTGCCGGATCGCCTCAAAATCAAATCCCTCAAAGGCTTTGGCGCGGGATACTTTGTACGCCGAGCCGAAATTATCCAGCGTGGTTCTGAGAAATTTGTTTTCAAGTGCTGTTCTGATTTTCTGTTTATAGCTTTTCACGTCCTGAGCAGTTTCAATCATGGTGTCAATCCTCCAAAATCAGAATGTGCAATGCCTGTGGTCCGTGAACGCCGATAGTCATCACCCGCTCAATGTCTGCGGTTCGGCTCGCACCGGAAATAAATGCCAGATAGCGCGGAGAAGATTTCTGAAGCTCACTCAGTTCTTTTTGCAGAGATATGGCATCAGGATAAATTTTTGACGCCGGAATCACAGCCACATGGGTTTCTGCCAGCATAGTCGCAATCCGCATGTCTTCCGAAGTGGAATCTGCCACCAGCGTTCCGGTTTCTGCAATGCCCCAATCTGCCGTTGTCAGCGCGGTATGAATCTGGTTAAGATGATTTCTCATCGGCGAATCAAGCAGCCGAAGATTTTCCATATCGCATACCTGACGCAGATTCGCCATATCTGCAAATCCCAGACATGCAAGCGTTTCTCCGCCCTGCATCTGAGTCAGTTCCGCAGAATATTTGAACGCCTCGTCAAGACTTCTGATATTTGCCACAATCGTCTGAACGCTTTGCGCTTTTTCCGTCATCAGTCGGATGAGTTCTTGTCTTTTCATAAATTGTCCTCATACCCGGAAATGAATTTCCGGGCTATTATGTGCCGTTCCTACGGAACTCTATGTCCTGTAAGGACATCCCCGCAATAGCACGGCAATTTATTGCCGTGAGGTTATTGCCGTGAGACTATTCAGATTTGAAATTAAGCCATTGTTACGCTGCCGATAGCATCTTTTTCGCTGCCCATCACGCGGGAAGAAATCGTAATCCCTGCCACAATTATCAAGGTAATTGCCAGATACATCAATCCTTCTGATGGAAAAACCGGAGCTTTGGCTGCCGCCGTTGCCGCAACTGCTGCCGCTTTTGTGTATGTCGGCACAATCCATTTGATAAGATAAGCCTGCGCCATCGTCATAATAGCAATCACGCCGGTCAGAATCAGAGAATGTTTCAGGGTAAATCTGAAAATATCGGATTCCTGACCCACAAGACCTACTGCTGCGGTTGCAACTGCCAGCGATTGCGGAGAGATCATCTTGCCGCATACGCCGCCGCAGGTGTTGGCTGACACGGTAATTACCGGATCAACGCCGATTTTAGTAGCGGTAACTTCCTGAAGTTTGCCGAAAAGCGCGTTTGTCGAAGTATCTGAGCCGGTCATAAACACGCCCATCCATCCGAGAAACGGAGAGAAAAGCGGGAACAATTTTCCGGTTGATGCAAACGCATTGCCCAACGTGATTGCCATGCCTGAAAAATTCATAATGTAGGCAAATCCCAAAATCGTAGAGATGGTTACAACGGGCCATCTGAGCGTTTTTATGGTTTGAGCACCGACTTCGCCTGCAACGGATAAAGACGCGCCCATCACCGGAATCGAAAACAATCCTGCAAGCAAAATGGCTGATCCTGCCGCGCTTAAAATATTAAAGTTATATACGGCTGCCATCGGTTTGCCGGCTCTGATGACCAGATTGTGAAGTCCCGGAATTTCAAATTTGACCAGCGTAAAATAATCCAAAGCGTCTTTAATCGGCTTGATGCCCCATGCTGCTACAAATACGGAGAGGATGATAAACGGCGCCCATGCTCTGAAAACCTGTCCGCCGGTGTATCTGAGTTTTTCCTTGCCCAAACTTGCCGCTTCTTCGGGAAAACGCCATGTTGTTTTGGGAGACCAAAATCTTAAAAAAATCACCAAAGAGACGATAGATGCAATAGAAGCAAGAATATCAGGCAGAAGCGGACCAAGATAGTTGGAACTCCACCACTGTGCCAAAGCAAATGAACCTCCGCATACCAGCGTTGCGGGCAAAACTTCCATTCCGCTTTTCCAGCCGCTCATCAGAATCACCAAGTATAAAGGAATAATAACGCTGAGAAACGGCAATGTGCGACCGACCATCTGACTGATTGCCATCGTATCAATGCCGGATACCTGACCTGCGACAACAATCGGGATGCCGATGGCTCCGAAAGCTACCGGCGCGGTATTTGCCAATAGACAGATTCCTGCGGCATACAGCGGGTTAAATCCCAGCCCTACAAGCATTGCGGCTGAAATTGCCACCGGAGTCCCGAATCCCGCCGCGCCTTCCAAAAATGATCCGAATGAAAAGGCTATCAGAAGCGCCTGCAATCTCCGGTCGTCTGAAATGGATGCCAAAGAATTTTTAATGACCTCAAACTGACCGGTTTTAACTGATAAATTGTATATATAAACTGCCGTAACTACAATCCACGCTACGGGCCAAAGTCCGAACATCATACCGTCAAAAGTTGACAGCAACGCCAATTTAATGGGCATACCATATACAAGAATTGCAATTCCCACTGCGCTCATAGCTGACCAGTGTCCTTTCATCCGTTTATATGCCAATGCCCAGAACAGATAAAAAATGGGAATTGCAGCTACCAATGCCGAAAGCCCGATGTTGTTCAAAGGATTTGTTTCCATTGTCCAAGTCATAACTATACATCCTGTTGTTTTTGGTTTTTTGTATAATGGTAATACCATTTGATTTGAACTTATAAAGGCTTTTTTTCAGCTTGTCAAGAAAAAAAAAATAAAAAAGTTTTTTAGCTTGTATATTAAACATCTATTGTATCAAATCCGAAAATGTGATAATGATGCTTTAAAAAAATTGGACATACCAATTTTATACGGGGCTTTTGAAAACCATGAACGGACTATTGAAACATGTAAAACCCAAACGGATTTCCGATCAGATATTTGATCAGTTGCAGGAGTTGATTTCCAGAGGCGAACTCAAGCCCGGTGAGCAGGTTATGCCGGAGCGGGAACTTTCAGAGGCAATGAATGTCAGCCGCACATCGGTCAGAAATGCCATCAGCAAGCTTGTTGCGTTGGGCTTTTTGGAACATCGTCAGGGACAGGGAACGTTTGTGCGTGTTCCGTCTTCCGGTGATAATAATCCTTTGGCTTCTGCCATGAATATTCAGGAAGCAACGCTTGAAGACATTCTTGAAGTCAGATTGGGACTGGAGTGCAATGCGGCAGCACTGGCGGCGCAGCGGGCTACGGATGAAGATATTCGTTTTCTTGAGAAAAGTATGGAAGACATGAAATCAGAGTATAAGGCAGGAAGTCATGGAACCGAAGCGGACGTATCATTTCACATGGCGATTGCGTATGCCACTAAAAATCAGGTTCAGGTTTCGATGATGAGAAATTTTTATGATCTTCTGTTTTACGGCGTCAAAGAAAATCTGTTTTATCTGTATCAGGATGTCGGAAGAATCGAAAACATTTTGGAGCAGCACGGAGAAATCGCAGATGCCATACGAAAGCATGATCCTGAAAAGGCATACAGCGCGATGAAGCAGCATATCGGCTATGTGCTTGAGTTTTATAGGCAAAAATAATATCTAATCACCCATCCCCCGGACCCTCCCCTGAAAGGAGAGGGGAGTGCTGATGACATCTCCCCCTTCCCTTTCAGGGAAGGGGGTCCGGGGGGTTAGGTGAGTTTGAAAGCGATTTGGTATAAAATTGAGTGGGCTTGCAAAAAAAGAGGATAGTCGCGCTTCACAACTATCCTCATCTTGAAAATCAGCTATCTTTCAAAAAAACTTATTGGGTCTTTCCTTCTTTCAGGATCACAATTTCCACGCGGCGATTCTGGCTGCGTCCGCTCTCTGTGGCGTTATCTGCTACGGGCATACTTTTTCCATAGCCTTTTGCAGTGATTCGGGTTCCGTCAATCCCTCTGGACACCAGCGCATTGCGAACCGAATCCGCACGCTGCTGAGACAGGGTAAGATTCTTGGATTCAGTGCCTCTGCTGTCTGTATGACCTTCGACCAGAATATTGCGGGTCGGATATTTTTTCAGAAATTCTGCCAATTTATCCAAATTCCGCATGGCATTGTAATTCAATTCTGCCTTAGCGGTGGCAAACAGCACATCGCCCAGGGTCAACACCAGACCGCGCTCTGTTTCTTTGGCTTTAAGATCCGAAAGTTCTCTTTTCAACTGTTCAGCTTCGGCTTTGGCAGCTTCAGCTTGTTTGCGGGCATCTTCAGCTTCTTTGGCTTTGGCGTCAGCCTCGGCTTTTGCCTGCTGTGCTGCCAACAATGCTTCCTGCGCTTCTTTGGATTTGGCGTCAGCTTCGGCTTTCATCTGAGCGGTCTGAGTTTTGGCATCTTCAGCCTGCTTACGCATCATTTCAGCTTCTTTGGTCTGGGCAGCCAATTCGCGGCCTTTGGCTTCTGCTTCCAGTTTTGCCCGTTCTGCTTCTGTTTTTGCCTTGTCAGCTTCACGCTGGCGGGATTCAAGAAGAAGATTCTGCTTTTCCTTTTTGAAAGTCTCCATCTTTTTTTCGGCAATCTTCTGCTCGGCATTGGCTTTTGCCGTTTCAACCCGCTTATTTGCCAACTCTGCCAGATGTGTTTTTTCCGAGTCTTTCTCCGCCTTTTCCGCCTGTGCAAGCAGTTTGGCAGCTTCGTGCATATCCACCTGAGCATTTGTAGAAATATCCGGGTTGGCATTGGCTTCATTATACGCGGTAAACGCTTTTTCCAAAGCCGGATTTTTTGCTGTGCCGCATCCTGTCAATGCAACTGCCGCAATCAGAACCACCGAAAACATGATATAAATTGTATTCCGCATCATCCTTTTTCCACCTTCAAATTGAGATTTCTATTGTGCCCGTTTGACTTCCTGACGCAGGGTATCCACATCATCCTGCATATCCTGAGTGATCTTTTTCTGCTTTGCTGCGCGTGATTTGGATTCCGCCAGATTTGCATCCGATAAGGCACTCTCAGCTTTGGTGCGGGCTTTCTCAAAGTCCTGCTTGGCAAACGCTTCTTTTGCTTCCTTGATCTTATCTTCGGCAAGCTTCAGATCAAGCGGCGCGTACTCGTTGGCATTGACCTCTCTGGCGCGGCTGATTGCAGATTCCGCAAGCGCAATCTGACTATCCGGTTTCTGCACCGGCGCAGAGCAGCCCAATATCCCGATAGCGCCCATAACCAGTAGCAATACCGCACATAATCGCATGACATCCGTTTTCTTTATCATACCCCAATCTCCTTAAAAAGTAAGATAAGCAACATATCTTATTTAATAAATAATAACATAGGGATATAATTGTGTCAATTAAAAATCAGATCAGCCCTATTTTGGCGCATATTTTTTCGGGTATATAGAAAAATTCGTCAACCTCGCTTTTGGAAAAGCCGCTTTCCAAACATCGGTAATAATCATGATACGGTCTGAAAGCACTGCATTTAGCGCAATCAAACTCTTTGTTTGCCAGTGCTGCGGCAGTGAGACAGGGATCATAATTGATACAATTGTATCTCCGATCCGGCGGATCTTTTTTGATTTGCTTGACTTTTTTTCTTCTTCGCGGCATGTATCCTCCTTGATAAATACAGTTCAGATTAATATAAAATTTCCTGACTGTCTTTTTTACAAAAAAGACGGAATAAATAAATAGGATGAATACGGTATTCACAAGGTAGAAAATTCCTACCTCAAAATTTAAGGATATGCAATGGCTTTTATTATCTTAAAACCCGGACGCGAAAAATCTTTGCTCCGCCGACATCCCTGGGTGTTTTCCGGCGCAATTAAAACGCAGGAAGATTCTTTGCAACCCGGTAAAACTGTTGATATTTTATCTTCGGATCGCAAATGGCTGGGGCGGGGTGCGTATTCGCCTGAGTCTCAAATCAGGGTGCGCTTATGGTCTTTTGATCCGGATGAAGAAATTTCATCGGATTTTTTCCGAAAAAAGCTGGAACGCGCAATCGCTTTACGCAAAAACTTTGAACACGGATATAGCGCGTATCGTCTGGTCAATGCGGAATCAGACGGGCTGCCGGGACTGATTGCGGATCGCTATGGCGATTTTATTGTGTGCCAGTTTTTGTCTGTCGGCGCAGAAGCTTGGAAAAAAGAAATTGTAGCGCTTATGGCGGAACTGCTTTCTCCGACAGGCATTTATGAACGCTCGGACGTTGAGGTGCGGCAAAAGGAAGGATTGGCGTTATGTTCAGGACTGCTTTGGGGAAAAGAGCCGCCGGAATTGGTTGAAATTCAGGAAGGTCATGTCCGGTTTCTGGCTGATCTTCGTGCGGGGCATAAAACCGGCTTTTATCTGGATCAGAGAGATAACCGGCGGATTATTTCCGAATTTGCCAAAGGCGCACAGGTTCTGAACTGCTTTGCGTATTCGGGCGGATTCGGTATTTTTGCATCGGCTGCCGGTGCTGAAGAAGTGATCCATATTGACGCCTCGTCTTCGGCATTGGAACTTGCCCGGAAAAATGCCGAATTGAACCGTTTGGATATGACAAAAATAACTTTTTCGGAAACTGATGTGTTTCAAAGTCTGCGGCGGTTTCGGGATTCGGGTAAAAGTTTTGACATGGTTATTCTTGATCCGCCCAAATTTGCCGAATCTCACAGTCAGTTGGATCGCGCCTGCCGAGGCTATAAAGACATCAATCTCTTGGCGTTCAAGCTGCTCAAACCCGGCGGAATCCTGATGACTTTTTCATGCTCCGGTCTGATGATGCCTGAGTTATTTCAAAAGATTGTGGCAGATGCGGCATTGGATGCCGGATGCGAAGCGCATATTATCCGAAGATTATCTCAGGCAGAAGATCATCCGGTTTCTCTGAATTTTCCTGAAGGGCATTATCTGAAAGGACTGGTGTGTAAAAAGATGATATGATAAAAGATCGGGGTAGTGCTAAGGAGATGCTATCAGCGTTTGAATTGTTTTCAACACTTCTTTCAACGAAATCTCTGTATTTTCAAATATACCTTCCTGAGTATGTTTATGATGGGGAAATGTTGAAATATCAAAATGATGGTGAGCATTATCCCATCTCATAATCATTTGGTTTCTATCGTCTTGCCAGTGGAATGAATAATCCCGCTCTGTTTCATCTATATATTCTCTGGCAAATAATACAGAGTGATCATAAAAGATTATCTTCAGACGATAGTAAAAACCTCCCTGCCATTGCCGATAATCCAAAACTTCATAGTGTTTAATCCACTTGGCTTGGTCAAGCAACCTCAAAATTTCCACGTCTGACCTCATCTATTTTGAACTGCAACTCATTGTTTATTTTCATATAAGCTTTCCATTCGATATAGTCATCCCATCGACTAAAGTCTTCTACGGATGATTTTTTTATCTGCATGGAAAACTCATCCCATGTCTGTGAGTACTTTTGCTCAAAGCATCGGAGCTTCTCATGTACTGTGTGCAGGTCAGCCAAGTACCCGGCAACTATCCAATTTGCGATATGTTGTTTCTGAACAGTTATCATGGGCTTTGTTTATCTCCTGTTTTATATGATTTCAAAGCGTTAAATCCTGAAACTATGATAGCGCACAGTGTTCAGAGTGTCAATATCCATAAACCGACAAGCTTTCAGTTATGTTGACAAATAAGAAAAGATATTTTATTCTGAACTGTTACGAATAAACATAAAAAGGAAAACAACATGCAGCCACAAAATCCTTTTTCATTCGGCAAAGCACTTTCTCCGAATAATTTTATCGGCAGAAGCAAAGAAATCCGCCGCATTGTGAATCGCCTGCTGAACGGCGAATCCACAGCCTTGATCGGCGATCCGCATATCGGCAAAACATCGCTTTTAACCTATCTTGTTCATTCCGAAATCCGGCAAAGTCTTTATGAAGGAAAAGCGGCGCAATGGTATTTTTCCATGATGGATACGCAGATTCTTGGCGGACAACTGACGCCGGTTCAATTTTGGGAACAGGCACTTTTGCCGATTAAAGAATCTCTTGACAAAGAGCCGCCGGATTCGCCGTTGAGCAAGCATTATGCTTTATGTAAAGATAATAATTTCGGCAATTTCACATTGGAACGCCTATTTTTATTGCTCAAAAAAATCGGGCGGCAGTTTGTGCTGGCATTGGATGAATTTGATACGTTGCTGAATCATCCGGTTCTGAACAGTGCGGAGTTTTACGGCGGATTGCGCTCTTTTGCCTCGCGCCCTGAGTTCGCGCTGGTATTGATGATTGCAAGCAGAACGCCGCTGTCCAAACTCAATTCGGATACTCAGAAATTCAATCCTACCGGATCGCCGTTTTTCAATATCTTTGCCGAAATCACCATGGGCGCATTGACAGACAACGAGGTTGAAAAATTGTTTTCTCTGGCAGGCGACCGTTTCAAAGAGCATGAAAGGTATGCTATCCGGGCTTTGGCAGGAAAACATCCCTATCTGTTGCAAGCAACCTGTTCGGCGTTGTGGGATGCATACCAAGAAGATGAAATCAATCGTCAGCCTTATGTTGTTCAACGTTTGCAGGAAGTGAATTTCTTTTTCACCGATACATGGCGATCATGGACGCCGGAAATCAGAAAAGCGTTCACGATTGCTGCCATTGCTCATCAGGAGCGGTTGTTGAAAGATGCGGGCTTTTTCGGCGAGAATCTGATGACCAGTATCGAAGATTGGAAACCCGAACTTAAAGAGCTTGAAAATAAAGGCTGGATTGAAAAAGATGAGCAATGTCAGGGCGGATATAAAATTTCAGCAGAAATCATGCTGGCGTGGCTTTCGGATGAATTGATAAAAGCAGCCCGAACTGATAAATCCTTTGAAAGCTGGCTTCAGGAAAGAGGCATTGACGGAGCGTTCATATCGGTTGATGAAAAGAAAGCGTTTGTCGAAGCTGCCAAAAAAACAGCATCCGCCATAAAACAGGCAGCAACACCGATTACAGACATCTTTAATCTCGTTAAAAGTTTGTTCGGTGCATAGAAAAATTTTCATTGTCTGAACTAAGATTTTCAGGATTAAAAGATTGCCATGATTTATCAATCCCGGTAATCCGCTAATCCTGCGAATCATGGTTCAGACATTCAGAGGAGATATTCAATGAAAACCAATCCGTATATTGCCGGAAATCCGGTCGGCGGCGAATCAGCATTTATCGGCAGGGCAGATGTGCTTCGGGATGTCCTGCGTGTTCTCAAAAGCGAACATGAAAACGGAATGGTGCTTTACGGACAGCGGCGAATCGGCAAAACATCGGTATTGCAGGAATTAGCGGCGGTTTTACCTAAGCATGGAAATTTCGCACCGGTGTATTTTGATTTGCAGGATAAGGCGGCTCTTTCGCTGGATCAGGTGCTGACAGAGCTATCGCATCGGGTTTTATACACGCTGGATATTCCGGCTTTGGATATTCCGAAAGAGGATTTTTCCGCAGCTTTTCAGAATATCTTTCTTCCTCACGTACTTTCTCATCTTCCTGAGCAGACTGCTCTGGTTCTGCTGTTTGATGAATTTGACGTTCTGGATAATCCCGGCAACAAACAGGCAGGCGCGGCTTTTTTTCCGTATCTGCGTGATCTCATGGCTAAAGATGTGAAACGCCTTCAATTTGTTTTTGTCATCGGTCGCCGTCCCGAAGACCTTTCCAGCGTGTATCTGTCCCTGTTCAAAGGCGTTAAATCCTCTCATGTTTCACTGATGTCCGAAAAAGACACGGACGATCTGGTGCGCCTGTCGGAAAAAAACGATTCTCTGATATGGACAGATGATGTTGCGGCAGAGGTGTATCAACTTACCGGCGGACATCCGTTTCTCACTCAGCAGCTTTGTCAGGTGATATGGAATAACATCTATGAAGATATAACAATATATGAAAAAGAATATGCGCGGACAGTTCTGTCTGATGATGTGAAAAATTCAGTCCAGGAAGCTATCAGAACCGCCACAAATTCTTTGGAATGGTTATGGAGCGGATTGCAGCCTGCTCAGAGGATTGTTGCGTCTGCATTGGCTGAGGCAGGACCGAAACTGATTACACAGCAGGAGCTTGAAAAACATCTTCACGACAGCGGCGTACGTATTCTGATCGGAGAATTGCAGGATGCGCCGAGAGTGCTTGCGGAATGGGATGTGATTCAGCCGGAAGATGGCGGCTATCGGATGCGGGTTGAAATGCTGCGTCAATGGATTGCGGAACGGAAGCCCTTATCCCGCGTCCGGGATGAGATGGATCGGGTTTTACCTGCTGCGGAGAATCTTTTTCAGGCAGCTTACTCAATTTATCAGGGAGGACAGCTTGATGAGGCAGAGCCGCTGCTTCGGCAATCTGTCAGATTGAATCCCAATCATATCAAAGCCAATCAGCTTTTGGCAGAAATTTTTTTAGCCAAAGGTGATAC
>DYRC01000098.1 GCA_020718925.1 Desulfonema limicola | reverse complement strand
TCCATGCTTTACGAAAGAACCGCGATAAGCAGAAAGCCTGAAGAAACTATCCTGAACGATTTGAAATTGTTGAAAAACGAGCAGAAACTAAGCCCTGATTTGGTATTCAGAGACCCCTATTTTCTTGATTTTCTGGGGTTGAAAGACAGTTATTATTCTGAAAAAGATTTGGAAAGTTCTATTATTGCAGAGTTACAAAATTTTATTACTGAATTGGGCAGCGACTTTGCTTTTTTAGCTCGTCAGAAACGCCTTACGGTTGATAACCGGGACTATTACATTGACCTATTATTTTATCACCGCAGATTAAAATGTCTGCTTGCGATTGATTTGAAAATCGGTGAATTTGAAGCCGGTTTCAAAGGACAAATGGAGTTGTATTTACGCTATCTGGAAAAATATGAGCAGGTAGAAGGCGAAAATACGCCTATCGGCTTGATTCTCTGCACAGGCAAAAATGAAGAACACATCGAATTGATGCAATTAGACAAAAGCAATATACGAATAGCCGAATATCTTACCGTATTACCATCAAAAAAACTGTTGCAGGAAAAATTGCATAAGGCAGTAGAAATCGCTCAACAAAAATTAATCCGGAAAAGCCAAGAGTAATGAAAAACCATCATCAATCTGAATAGAGGAAAACATGTGAAATCAGATTACGAATAAAAAAATCTATCCTGAAACTGTTGATTCACAATCGCTGGAACATGCCGCTATAACTAACAATTTTGAAAAAGCTTGTTTTTCTATAATTTATTGAGATACGGAACAGAAAAATTAATCGAATATCTAACCTAACCCCCCAGCCCCCTTCCCTGAAAGGGAAGGGGGAGTAATCAGCCCCACCCTCTCCGTTTCGGGGAAAGGGGAGTAATCAGAACTCCCCTCTCCTTTCAGGGGAGGGGCTGGGGGAGGGGTAAAAAGGAAAAAAGCCATGAGAATCGCAATTATCGGCGCGGGCGCAATGGGATCGCTGTTCGGGGGATTTCTTTCCAAAACCGCAGAACTGCATTTAATCCGCAGGTCTGAAGAGCATGTCCGGGCAATCCGGGAACACGGTCTTATCATTGAAAAAAACGATGGGTCGGCTCAGACCTTTCATCCCTCTGCCACAACAAATCCGAAAGATATTTCTGCCGGCATTGATCTGGCATTGATCTTTACAAAATCTTATGATACCGAAAGCGCAGCCCATATCGCCAAGTCTCTGCTTCGTCAGGACGGAATCGCCTTGACCCTGCAAAACGGGATGGGCAATCTTGAGATCATCGAAAACATCATAGGCAGGGGGGGGCGGGCGGTGGCAGGCGTTACCTCTCACGGCGCAACCATGCTGGCTCCGGGGCGGGTGCGTCATGCGGGAGTCGGCACCACCACAATTGCAATGCTGCCAGGAAAAGAAATTTTGCTGAGCGATATTGTAAAAACCTTTGAATCCGCAGGCATACCGGTCAGTCTGACGGAAAATGCGGACAATCTGATCTGGGGAAAGCTGATTATCAATGTCGGCATCAATGCGCTGACAGCCATTCTGCGGGTACAAAACGGTATTCTGGGCATTACCCCGCAATGTGAAAAAATTATGGCTTGCGCGGTTGAAGAAGCGGTTGCAGTTGCCAACGCTTCAGGCATTGCTATTCCATATCCGTCTCCGCTGGAGCAGGTGAAAAAAGTCTGCGCCGCAACTGCCAAAAACCGGGCAAGCATGTTGCAGGATATTTTAAACAGCAGGCAGACCGAAATCAGCGTGATTAATCAGGCAATTGTGAGAAAAGGACAGGAATTGGGCATTCCCACGCCCTGCAATTGTTTTCTGTCCGACATCATTGAGGCATTGGAAGCCACATCAGAACATCGGATACGATAGGAGAATAGTATGCTGGATATGATAGTTTTCGGAACTTACACCGTCAAAGATTTGCTGCCCTACGCTATCGGGCTGATTGCGATTCTGATTATTTGGAAAATAGTAAAAATGTTTTTCACAAGCGAAGAGGTCAGCGAACATGCTCAGATTGTACGCTGTCAAAGCTGCGGATGGCAGGGACAGATCAGCCGATATGCGGGACGCTGCCCCAAATGCAACGAGCCTTTGGGAGATCGGAAAGCAAAACCGATACGATAAATGAGCGAAATCAGCCAAGAAGTTGAAATACCTGAGCCGGATGAGCCGCCGTTAAGCGGTGAAATCAGAAGTCATAATGACAACGGGCAGTTGGTCAGCATATCGAATTTCAAAAACGGCAAGCTGAACGGCGTCTTTTCGGCGTATGATGAGCGTGGGCTGCCGGTCATGGAATCTCATTTCAAAGACGGAATACTGCATGGCATGATGACGATATACGAAGCCGGAAAGATGCAGGCAAAGTTCATGTACGCTGACGGCTTTCGGGACGGAGAGTCGCGGCATTACAATCTCAAAACCGGTTTGCTTATGGGTATTGAGCAGTATAAGGCAGACAAGCTTCATGGAAAATCCATCTGGTACACTGAAGAAGGCGGTCTGCTGTCTGAGGCGATTTATCAGAATGGCAGACTGCACGGTCAAAAAACTGACTATTACAAGTCCGGTCAGGTATTGCAGAGAACATATTATGAAGCAGGTCTGGCAGAAGGTCCGGCAATCGGCTATTTTGAGAACGGGATGATCCGAGAAAAGAAGTTTTTTAAGGCAGGCAAGCAGGTCGGCAAGACGGAAGAATACCTGCAAAATTGGAAAAAGAAAAAACCGGAGGAGTTTTTCAGATTAAATTTATGACCCCACCCCCAGCCCCTCCCCTGAAAGGAGAGGGGAGTTCTTCCCCCTTCACTTTCAGGGAAGGGGGGCAGGGGGGTTAGGTAAAAAAACAGGATGAAAACATGAATGTTGAAGGGTTGATTTCAAGGGCAAAGGAACTGATTGCGGTTTTCGGGTTGAAATTTGTTGCGGCAGTTGCGGTATTTGTTATCGGGCGATGGGCTGCGGGCGCAATCACACACATTATTGAAAAAATAATGAAAAAAGCGAATACGGATGAAACGCTGACCTCGTTTATCAGCAGTTTGTCTTATATCGCATTGATGACCGTTGTGGTGATTGCCGCGCTGGGGCAGTTGGGGGTTCAGACCACATCGTTTATCGCCATTTTAGGTGCGGCAGGCTTGGCAGTCGGCTTGGCATTGCAAAATTCGCTCTCCAATTTTGCTTCAGGCGTGATGATGATGTTTTTCCGCCCGATCAAAGTGGGAGACCTTGTTGAAGGCGGCGGAGTAACAGGTGTTGTCAAAGAAGTTCAGATTTTTACAACAGTACTGATCACACCGGATAACAAAACCATCATTGTTCCCAATTCCAAAATCACGGCGGACAAAATCATCAATTATTCTTCTCAGGGAAGTCTCAGGCAGGAGTTCACGTTCACCATCAATTACTCGGATGATATAGACAAAACAAGAAAAATCGTTGCGGAAATATTGGATAGGAATCCGAAGGTATTGAAAAGCCCTGCGCCTGATATTGGGTTGCGGACATCGTGGGCAATGCGAACATAAAAATGCTGGTTCGCCCCTGGGTAAAGCCGGAACATTACGCAGGCATATTCCGCAACAAGCTTTCAGATATGGTGATAGGCGGTATGGTCGTTGTCGGGCTGTATCTGACCAGCCTTTATAGTTATCTGTTATTTCACTGCCTTGCAGAATTATTCAGCATCATCATTGCCTGCGGGCTGTTTATGATTGCATGGAACACCAAAGAACATACTGAAAATCACTATCTGGTGTATCTGGGCATTGCCTATTTTTTTGTGGGCGTGATTGATCTGTTTCATACTCTGGGTTACAAAGGCATGAAAATCTTTACGGATTATGATTTTTATGCCAACCAGCTTTGGATCGGCGCAAGATTTCTGGAAAGCATCACACTTCTTCTGTTCTGCATGTTTGCCGGAAATAAGAGAAAAATATCCTATAATTTGTTGATGATCATTTACACGATTCTGACCGCGCTGATTTTAGCGTCTGTATTTTACTGGAAAATATTTCCGATCTGCTTTGTGGAAGGAAAAGGGCAGACGCAGTTCAAGATTATCAGCGAGTATATCATCTGCATTATTCTGACAATTTCGCTGATTGCGTTATATAAAAACCGCAGACAATTCAATGCAGGAATTTATCAATTGCTGCTGTGGTCTATTGTTTTTACTATCGTCAGCGAGCTTGCCTTCACGTTTTATATTGACAATTACGGCTTTTCCAATCTGGTCGGGCATTATGCCAAAATTATTTCTTTTTATCTGGTTTATAAATCTGTTATTGAAACCGGACTGCGCCATCCGTTTCAGTTGATGTTCAGGCAGATTAAAGACAGCGAAGAGCAGTATAAAAATCTGTTTAACACTGCGCTGGTGGGAATTTTCCGAACTACGCTGGATGGTTCTCAGGTGCTGGCGGCAAATCCGGCTACGGCGAAAATATTTGATTATGAATCAACAGAAGCATTTATAGCTGAATTTGTTCCGATAAAATCTTATGTCATGCAGAATCGCCGGGCTGAATTAGTCCAAAAACTGTACAACGATGGGAAAATTGAAGGTATTGAGCTTCTTATCAAAGACCGAAAGGGACAAGAAAGACATCTCACATTGAATGCTGTTTTGTATCCTGATTATATTGAAGGAGCGATTCTTGATATTACCGAACAGGAGCAGTATCGGCTTAAAGTTCAGGAGGTCGCAGAACAGGAAGCATTGCAGCGCGGAAAATTGGAAGTGGCAAGCAGTGTACTGCACGATGTCGGAAACGCCATCACCGGCGTGGGAACTACGGTATCGCGGCTTTTGGGCGAAAAAGATTGGCAGGAATTGCCGATGCTGACAAAACTTGAAAAAATGATCGAACAAAAGCGTGAGGCGTTGACAGAAGCATTAGGTCCCGGCAAAGGAGAAGCATTGCTGGTTTTTGTTCGGGAATTAATAAAGTATCTGGAATCTCATATCAATTCTTTACATTCCGATTATCGGAATATGGCAAAAATCATCAGCCATATCAATGAGATACTTCATCTTCAGCGTCAATATGTCAGAGATGGTCAGACCGGAAAACGTCAGTTATCAGATCCGGCAAAGCTGATTGACGATGCGCTGTCAATGAGTTATGCCGGATTTGAAAAACGCGGCATTGAAATTTTACGCTCAATTTCGCCTGATCTTCCCCAGATTTCAGGAGATCGTACAAAGCTGTTAAGAGTATTTCTCAATGTGTTAAAAAATGCCTGCGAAGCGTTTGATCAGACGGATATAAAAGAAAACCGCAACGTCAGTATTTCTGCGGAATTTAAAGATGAAAGCTTATGGATTACAATCGAAGATAATGGTATAGGATTTGCATCTGATTTGGCAGAGTCATTTTTCAATGCCGGATTCAGCACCAAGAACCGGGATTCGGGATTCGGGCTGTTTCAATGCAGAGAAATCATTGAAGCTTATGGCGGAACAATCAGGCTTGAAAGCAAAGGAATCGGAATGGGAGCGAAGGCGATGATTGAATTGCCGACAGCTTCATCATCAACAAACCGTTAATAAAAGGAGAAATGCCATGAAACAAGGGAGAAATGTCGTAGTTGTTTTGGCGGTAGTGCTCATGCTGGTCGTGCCGTCAGGGTATGTGCGGGGATTTGATTTCCCCGGCAAAGAAGTCAGCCTTGAAAAAGTGATTTACATGCTTCAGGTCATGGCCGGCGTAAGACAGGTAGAAACTGTCGGACAGAACACGGGCGTTATTATAGTACCGCCAGTGAACAAAGGTTTGAGTTCTCTTTTCGGAAAAGCTGCCGTAATGAAAGAAGCTACGGAAAGCTGCGGAGAGGATAACCTGATTCCGGCATCGGGCGTTGAGGTGAAGCTGATTTCTGCTGCGGATGGCACAATCATTCGCTCATTTATCACCAATGAGAACGGAGACTTTCTGTTTTCAGGTATTCCGGCGGATAAGTACTCTGTCAAAATAGAAAACTATGCCTTTGAGCCATATCAGGACTCTGTTGAAGTCAAGGAAGATGTCAAGACATGCACGCCGGTCGTCAATTTTGTCAGAGTGATTCTGAAACGCGCAGCCATTACTGAGACCAGCCTGAAAGGTTATATCTATAACGGCGCTGTAAAATGCGGTGATGCTGCCGCTCTGACCGCTGCACCTGATCCGACTATTCAGAAATGTATCGCGCCGGTTGCCAAAGCCGATGTATATCTTTATCCGATGATTTCTGTTGCAAATCAGTCTTTGCCGTATCAGACGATCAGCGATGAGAACGGATATTATGTATTTGAGAAAATACCGGTCGGCGAATACACAATAGTTGTAAAAGCAGAAGGCTATCTGCCTTGGAAAGAAATGATAAAAACGATTTCCGGCGGAAGTGCTAAGGATGTTTATCTGATGCCGGGTGTGATTGACAACGGCTGCTATGATAATGCCGGATGTCCCGGACAGTATTGCGCCAAACCTATCGGAGCCTGTGGCGGACAGGGAAAATGCAGCCCGATACCCTCCGAGTCCTGCCCTAAAATTTACGCGCCGGTCTGCGGTTGTGATGGAAAAATATACGACAATCTGTGTTTTGCTTCCAATGCCGGAGTAAATGTCGCGTATGAAGGCACCTGCTCTGCGGTTCCTGCGGGTTCGATGTCCGGCAAGGTTTATGATGACAGCAGAAAACCGATACAGGGCGTCAATATCACCTTGTTTCAACTGACCATGATCTCAAGTTCTCCGCCAAAGGAGTATAAAGTTCAGACGGATGCGGAAGGATTTTACCGATTTGCCGATCTGCCTGCGGGACCTTATACTATGCTTGCTGAGGCTGTCGGCTATGTGTATCTGAAAACCGATATTAAGATTATTTCGGGCGAATCAATGGTAAAAGATCTGACGCTTTCGTTGATGAGTAAGATATGCCCGATGATTTACAAGCCGGTCTGCGGATGTGATGGCAAAACTTACGGAAATATGTGTGAAGCTGAAATTTCAGGCGTGAATGCGGCTTATGACGGGGAATGTAAGACTCAATAACCCTCACCCCTCCCCCAGCCCCTCCCCGAAACGGAGAGGGGAGTCTCTCCCCCTTCCCTTTCAGGGAGGGGGCAAGGGGGGTAGGTGCGAACAGTAAAGGAGCAAGTAATGAAGCAAGCCTTCAATACCCGCATTCTGGTAATTGACGATGAAGAGACCATTCGGGATAGTTTTCGGGAAATTCTTCTTCCCAGAAAAAGAAAATCAGAATCTTTGGAGCAAGCCGGGGCGGAGTTGTTTGAAGAAGAACTGCCGGTACAGCGTTCCGGCATGGCGTTTGATTTTGAATTGGAGGAAGCCGCAACCGGTCAGCAGGGGCTGGCACAGGTTCAGAAAGCCTTAGCTGAAAACCGCCCATTTGCCGCAATATTTGTGGATATGCGGATGCCGGGCTGGGACGGACTTAAAACCGTTCAGCATATCCGAAAACTTGACGAACGGGCTGAAATTATTTTTGTTACAGCATACAGTGATTACACTATTGAAGACATCGTGGAAAAAGCCGGAACCAATGTCAGTTATCACTGCAAACCGTTTTCGGTTGAAGAAATCCGACAGATTGGCACCAAAGCGGTCTATGAATGGAATAAAACAAGAAATCTTGAAGAACTGATTGAAGTCATCGCACACCTCAGAACCCGGCAATGGCAGTTGGAGCCGCTATTGAACAACATTCTGCATCAGGTTTCCGCAATGGTCGGAACCGTATCGGCAATGCTTGTCAAACCCGGCAGTTCCGGGCGATATGAAAAAGCTGCTGCTATCGGCACATTAGCAGATGATACCTTGGCACAGACATATCTGAATATGATCCCCGGACTCATAGACAAAAATATCTGGCAGGGCGAACAGTTTGCGTATTTTAAGATTGAGAAATACGGCATATTGGCAGTTTTTGAAAGCGGTGAAAAAGTTGTTCTTCATCAGGAGCGGCTTTACATCATCCGCCTGTTTTTGGAGCAGGCAGCGCAGGCGATTGTCAATGTTGAGATGCACGAATCGCTGTTGAGACAGGAAAAGCTTTCTGCCATCGGGCAGGCTGTCAGCATGATTATTCATGATCTGAGAGGTCCTATCAGCAGCATTTATCAGGGCATTGAACTAGCAGAGGAAATGGCAGATCACCGGGAATTTGTTGCAGACATGCACCGGCTGATGATGAACGAGGCAAAAAGAACTCTGAATATGGTCAATGATATTCTTGATTTTATACGAAATTCGCCTTTAATGAAATCTCCGGTGGACCTAAAGCCATTTATTGAGTTAGTTCAGAAAGATGCGGATGGACTTTTGCAGGATACAAATGTCAGATTGAGCGTGGAATTGAGCAAGCCTTTTTACTTTCAGGCAGATCAGAGCAAAATGCAGCGGGTTCTGATCAATCTGATTAAAAATGCGGCAGAAGTCTTGAAGCATCATAATATTGCCCAGCCGAGCATTAAACTGTCTGCGGAAACCGCGCCCGGCGGGGTTTATTTCCGGGTGGAAGACAACGGACCCGGCATTCCGGATCAGATCCGCGAGAATCTGTTTATTCCGTTTGTTACGCACAACAAAAAAGGCGGCACCGGGCTTGGGCTTGCGATTGTCCGGCAGTTTGTCGAGGCGCACGGCGGAAAAATCAGCGTTGACACATCTGCTAAAGGCACGAACTTCAGCATTTTTCTGCCGGATGAATGAGAATATGCCTGACAATTGTATGACATTTGAAGGTCCTGAAAAAAAATTGGAAATCATTCTGACTCAGCCGCATCCGAATCTGCGCTCAAATTCTGACGGACGATGGGACAGAGTGGTAAATGCTGCAAGAGCATGTATTTTAAGCAAAATATCCACCCCAAGCATGGATGCGTACCTGCTTTCCGAATCCAGTCTGTTTGTGTGGGATAGCTGGATTTTAATGATTACCTGCGGTAAAACCACGCTTATTCACGCACTTGAAGAAATTCTTACCTTCATAGATAAAACCCAAGTGGATTATGTGTTTTATGAACGGAAAAACTTTATGTATCCGTCAGATCAGCCCTCTGATTTTGAGCAGGATGTGAGGTGGATGCATCGCTTTTTCCCCGGCAAAAGCTATCGTTTAGGACCTGCCAACCATGATCATCTGCATGTGTTTTATTGGTCAAGACCCGGCGTTGTGCCTGAAGAAGACGCCACATTTCAAATCCTGATGAATGAACTTGATCCGAAGGTCATGGCGTTTTTTTCAAAAGAAAACGTAAAAACCTCTGAAGAGGCAGGCAGCTTGTCAGGGCTTTACGCGCTTTATCACGCGCCGATGGAGATGGATGATTATCTCTTTTTTCCTTGCGGATATTCGCTGAACAGCATCAAAGACGATAAATATTTTACGGTTCATATCACGCCCGAACCCGGCGGGTCTTATGCCAGTTTTGAAACCAATATCATTGAAAAAAACGACTATACGGACATCGCGGACAAAGTCATCTCAATTTTTAAGCCTATACGGTATTCGCTGGTATTGACCACCACAAAAAGCCGGGAAGCAATGGAAATCCATGACGCGCTGACCGCCAAATCGCCGTTAAGCTATGATCTGATTGAAAAAAGCCTCTACGGATTTGACTGCGGCTATAATATCACGTTTCTCAATTATGTAAAAACACGAGGCAGATAAATTGGAATTATGGGTAAAAGAAATTCATCAGGATAAGACGGGACTCAGTTTCAAGGTAAAACAAACGCTGTTTTCCGGCAAGAGCGCGTTTCAGCAGGTGGATATTATTGAGACCATCGGGCTGGGGCGGATCCTGCTCAATGACGGCGTATTCATGTTTTCCCAAGCAGACGAGTTTATTTATCACGAAATGATGGCACATATCCCGATATTCACGCACCCCTGCCCCAAGAATGTGCTGATTATCGGCGGCGGGGACGGCGGCGCGGCGCGGGAGGTGTTGAAACATCAATCTGTTGAGCGGGTGGTGATGGTTGAGATAGATGAGATGGTGGTGAATGCGTGTCGGGAATATCTTCCAACGCTCAGTTGCGCCTTGAATCATCCCAAACTCGACCTTAAAATCGGAGATGGCGTTGACTATGCTGCGACAACCAAAGAGCGATTTGATGTGATTCTTGTGGATTCAACGGATCCGGTAGGCAGCGCAGAGCCGTTGTTCAATGCGGATTTTTACCGGAACACCGCACGGATTTTATCAGATGACGGCATTCTGATTACTCAGGCAGAATCGCCCTTTTATGATAGCGATGTTCAGAGAATGATGCTTGCCAATCAGCGGGCTTTTTTTAAGAAACTGCATCTGTATCTGTTTCCTACGCTGACATATCCCGGCGGGCTGTGGGGATTCGGATTTGCGTCAAAAAAATATTCCCCTATCCGCGATTTCAATTCGGAGCGCGTGAAAACATCCGGCTTGTCATGTCAATATTATAACGCAGATATTCATTGCAGTGCATTTGTGCTGCCCACCTTTATTGCAGACAATCTGAAAGGAATTATTGATCCGCTATGATACGAAAAGACAGAGAAATCAAAGACATTGCACAAATTGAAGATATTATCCGGCAAGCGATGGTTTGTCGGATGGCACTGTCTGACAATGGATTTCCCTATATTGTTCCGTTGTGTTTCGGATATGAAAACAGGACGCTGTATTTCCATTGCGCCGGAAAAGGCAGAAAAACAGACATTATCGCCAAAAATAATCAGGTCTGCGTTGAGTTTGATATTGACTCTGAAATAAAAACAGGTGAAAATGCCTGTAAATGGGGCATGACATACCGCAGCGTGATCGGCTTCGGACAGGCGTATCTGGTTGATGATGCTGATGAAAAACGCCGCGCATTGGATATAATTATGTCGCACTATTCGGGAAAATCACCTTTTGAATATTCGGAAAGTGCATTGAAAAACACGCTGATCATTCGGATAGACATTGAAGAGATGAGCGGCAAACAAAATAAAACGGAGAGCGTATAATGACTCAGGAAAAAGATTATATTGTGCGATGTGCGTCATGCCGGACGAAAAACCGGATTCCGGCAGATAAGGCGGGGCTTACGGCAAAATGCGGAAAATGCAAATCTTCCATAGAAACCCAAGAGTTGTTTATCGGCAAGCCGCTGATTCTTGATGACACGGATTTTTCTGCTAAGGTGCTGTTATCGCCGGTGCCGGTGCTGGTGGATTGCTGGGCAACATGGTGCGGACCTTGTCAGATGATCGGACCCATTGTCGAGCAGTTGGCTTCGGAATGGAAAGGGCGGATTCGGGTCTGCAAGCTCAATGTGGATGAAAATCCTGCAACTTCGGCGCAATACAGCATTATGAGCGTTCCGACATTGCTTATTTTTGACAATGGCGAGTTGAAAGACAGCATCGCCGGCGCTGCGCCCAAGCATCAGATTGTTCGGAAAATGGCGCCGTATCTGGGTTGATAGTCAAGTCTGAACCGGGATTTTCAGGATTGCCATGATTAAAAAATCCCGGTAATCTTGTAATCTTGTAAATCATGCAGGGCTATTCAATTCTCAGTTGACATCCTAAAAAATAACTTCTATAACAGATTAAAAAATCGGATTCTGTACGGAAGGAGTTATCATCATGCTGAAGAGTTTTTTATCCGAAATAAAAGATTATCGGAGAAAAGAGGGAAAGCGTTATAAGCTGGCAGATATTCTGCTGTTTTCAATTTTTGCAATACTGGGAGGAGCCGTTTCTTACAGAAAGATACATACATTTATAAAAGGTCATTATGATGTTCTGAATGAGAAATTCGGACTCGGATGGAAAAGAATACCTGCTTATACTACTATCAGAAATATTATTATCGGTCTGTCCGTATCTGATTCGGAAGAATGTTTCAGAAAATACAGTCTGAAACTGTCCGATCTGTCAGAAGAAAAGGGTGGTAAAGTTTTTATATCCTGCGACGGTAAGACGCTTCGTGGGAGTTTTGATAACTTCAAAGATAAGAAAGCGATAGAGATACTGAGTGCGTTTCTTCCTGAAAGCAGGATCATACTGGCGCATTGTGATGTTGAAGAAAAGACAGACGGAATAGCGGTCGTTCAGCATCTTATAAAGGAATTGGGATTGAAAAACTGCATTCGGTTTTCAGACTGAAAATTTCAAATCTCAGAAAAGCACGGATAGCAAGTCTGACAGGAGAGCGTTCTATAGCGTTTCCCTATTGATTAAATAATATATCCGCAATGTCCGAACCGACCTTTGCAGTTATTTTCTGTGATCATATTCAGAGCTTCCGATACAGCTTCATTCAGAGCTTCTTCTGTCCCGGATCCTGCTTTTCTC
>DYRC01000097.1 GCA_020718925.1 Desulfonema limicola | reverse complement strand
TACTGATTTCCATATCCGTTCTGAGCGCCGCAGTCCGGGCATTCCCATGTAATGCCGTTGCAGGACAGGCTCCAGAAATTTTCTTTCATACAGTCCTGACACATCGCAAAGCCGCAACGGCATTGCCAACAGAATGGCACCGCAGCTTTACAGCAATGGCAATCGGATTTTGCCGCGCGGCGTCTTTCCCGATATGACGATTTACGAACAGAGTCTTTCATGTTCTACCATAATGCACTGATTCATAATTACATCAATTCCCGACTCGGTCAGGCATTTGGCTGCCTCTTGGTTTTCAATGCCCAGTTGCATCCAAAATACCTTCGGTTTTAAGCGAAGAGCCTCTTGTGCATGAGGCATAATCTGATCTGACTTTCTGAATACATTGACAATGTCCACCGGTATTTTAACATCATCCAGCGAAGGATATGCCTTTTCGCCGAGAATTTCCTGTTGCGCCGGACGAATCGGAATAACCGTATAACCGTGATGTTTCATATATTCGGCAACCCGATAGGAATCCCGATCTGTTTTGGGGCTTAATCCCACTACCGCGACCGTTTTGCAGTTCTGCAATATCGCCTTCACATCATTATCTTCCGTAATGATTCTGCCTGTTTTCATGTCATGCTCCCTGAATAGAATTTTTTTACATCCGCATTTTTTTTGATTCAGCAAATATGCCACATTTTTTTATTTATCTCAAGAATCTTTCTTTTCCGAACAGAAGAAATTAAGATTGACAGGGGGTGAATCATACGGTATCTGACAGTAATACCAAATCGCTTTCAAACCCACCTAACCCCCCGGCCCCCTTCCCTGAAAGGGAAGGGGGAGAGATCATCAGTATTCCCCTCTCCGTTTCGGTGATGGGTTGGGGTTTTATCATTCTTTGATAGCAAATCGGTATAAATTCAAAAATAAAAGAAATCATTCTTCTGTGGCGGATAATGAATAAGAATATTTATCCTGAAATTATTTATATCTCATTGAATTAAAAAGGCAATTGCGATGGAAAAAAGATACATGATTATAGATGAAGACGGAAACGTGGTCAGCATCGGAATGCCGGATTGCGTTGAAAAGCGGCGGGATTATTGGGAAGAAAAAGGGTATCGGCTTGAACAGGCAGATAAAGATGAAGCTATCCGAAGGCATCAGGAATATCTGAAAAATCAGCCGATATAGAGAGAAGTGTTAGGTGTTATGTGTTAAGTGTTATGTGTTAGGTGTTATGTTTTTTCTTAACACTTAACACTTTCCACTTAACACTTTCCACTTACGCAACCTTGAATGTTCTTCGTTGATGAAATTCAGCCTGCTTGCCGTTATTCCACTGCTTGACGGGTCTTAAATACCCAACCACCCTTGAATACACTTCGGTCTCGCCATCACAGTGAGGACATCGCTCCTGCCTGCCTTTCAGATAACCGTGAGAAGAACAGACGCTGAAGGTTGGCGTCAGCGTAAAATAAGGAAGTCTGAACCCGTTGGCAATTTTGCGAATCAGGCTTTTCACAGCATCGGTATCATTGACCTGCTCTCCGAGATAGATATGAAGCACGGTTCCGCCGGTATATTTGGTCTGAAGCTCATCCTGAAGCTGCAGGGTTTCAAAAATATCATCCGTATAATTGACCGGCAATTGCGTTGAGTTGGTATAATACGGATCGTCTCCGTTCTGAAAATCTGATTCATTGGCGCATAAAATATCCGGGAATTTCTTTTTATCCAGAAGCGCAAGACGATACGAAGTGCCTTCCGCAGGCGTGGCTTCCAAATTGAAAATATCGCCGGTTTTCTCCTGAATCTTTGTCATTTTATCCCGAATAAAATCCATGACTTTCAGCGCAAAAGACTGCCCGGCTTTGGTAAAAATCCCCTCTCCTGTGAAATTCATACAGGCTTCGTTCATGCCGACAATGCCAATCGTGGAAAAATGGTTTTTCCAGTATAACCCGGTGCCGTTTTTGATGTCCCTGAGATAAAATTTGGAGTATGGATATAGGTCTTTTTCCGTGAAATTTTCAAGGATTTTCCGCTTGATACTCAGGCTGTTTTCAGCAAGCACAATCATTTTGTCCAGCTTGTCAAAAAAATCTCTTTCGGTATTGGCAAGATAGCCGATTCGCGGCAGATTGATGGTTACAACGCCGATACTTCCGGTCAACGGATTTGCGCCGAAAAGCCCGCCGCCGCGCTTTAAAAGCTCACGGTTATCTAACCGAAGGCGGCAGCACATACTGCGTGCATCTTCAGGCGAAAGATCAGAGTTCACATAGTTGGAGTTGTGGCTTACAATACCGCTCCCCAAAACAAACAGATGGGAAGGTGTATCTACGGATATATCCACCACCTGACATGTTTCTGACACACGCGCGAGTTTTACAATATCTACCTTTTCTGTATAGGACTGATTTTCAGAAGGAAATGCCACACGCAACAATTGATCCTTCAAAGAAAGCTCCTGAGCAGTTTTAATGCCCATTTTTGTGGGAAAGCGATGAGTCGGTGTTGCAATAATACATTCTCCGCTTGCCAGAGTGATATGGATAGTTTCTCCGACTTCCTGAGAAAATACAGCAGCAACCTGAGTACTTTTCCCCTGTTCATCAATAATTTTATCGCCGATTCGTAAAGAAGAGATCGTGACGATGGTGTGATCATCTTTGAGAACAGGCGTATCCGCCTCAAGACAATAATAGGGAATCCCGTACTTTCCCGTCATCTTCCATATATTTTCAAGGTTAGGATTGCTCCAATCAAAATCCGCCGTGATGTTGTAAGTGGGAATCGGAAATGTGAATACCCGCCCTTTGGCGTCGCCAGCCATCATAATTTCGGCAAACGCATTGTTGAGTATGTCCATTTCCGGCTGAAACTCCGAGTAGGTTGCGTTATCAAGCTCTTTACCGCCGATAATTACCGGATGGTCTTTGAGAATGGAAGGGACATATAAGTCCATGGTGATGTTGGTAAATGGCGTATTGCCGGTAATGAACACCTTGCCGTTTCTGCGGGCAATCACGGTTTCATTTTTCGTATTCGGACACCAAATCACGCCGGAATACTCTACCTTCTCAATTTTTTGAATATAGGTATCCTGAATGTCATCAAAATTATACCCATTATCATTTTCTCTGATGGTGGGTATGATTACAACAGATTGACTCTCTAAAACTTTTTCTATCTCCTCAAGAACGTAAGAATTATGAGGTTCGAGATTCTTTCTCACAACTCTGTGTCCGGGAGAGATTAACTGATCTTGTATCTCATTTTTGAGATTATACATCTGCCCTTTGTATGGCTTTGCAAAGAGCTTTTTCACGGCTTGGTCTTGGATTTTGCCGGTTTTGATATTGAAAGTTTTGATCACATCGCCGACTTCAATATCTTCATGCCCTTTCCATCCTTCGGGCGTCAGAATATCGGTATCTTCGGATAAACATTGAAATCCCACTCTGGTCGGAATATTGATATTGAACACAAACTCCTGCATGGCTTGCTTGACTTCTTTATAATTCAATTTGTCATAGCGGATAAACGGCGCAAGAAGCGTGTCAAAATTGGAAATTGCCTGCGCTCCGGCAGCTTCACCCTGCAAGGTATAGAAAAAGTTGACAATCTGCCCCAACGCCGAGCGCAGATGTCTGGGCGGCGCACTCTCCACCTTGCCTTCCACGCCTTTGAAGCCCTGCTTCAGCAAATCCTTCAAATCCCAGCCCACACAATATACGGATAACAGGCTCAGATCATGCAGATGAATATCGCCGTCTTTATGAGCATCCCGGATTTCCGGCGGATAAATGCGGTTAAGCCAATATTCGGCAGTTACATCCGATGAGATGTAATTGTTCAGCCCTTGAAGAGAATAACACATATTGCTGTTTTCTTTGATTTTCCAATCCAGCTTGCGGATATATTGTTCCACCAAGTCCACATTGGCGCGGGTGGCAATCTTTCTGATTTGAGAATGCTGTTCCCGGTAGATGATATAGGCTTTGGCGGTTTTATAATACGGAGAATCCAACAGAACCCGCTCTACAATATCCTGAATCTGTTCTACTTCCAATATATCGCCGAGCCGCATCTCATGCGCCAGCGTCAACACTCTGAGCGTCAGTTTTCTGGCTTCCCGTTCATCAAATTCTTCGGTCGCCAGACCTGCTTTTGCAATCGCCGCTGTGATTTTTGACGAGTCAAATTCCGCTACTCTGCCATCACGTTTTTTTATCTTCTCCAACATTTTCCACCTCAGTTGTCAATTATCGGTAAAAATCATTGATTTAAACGATTTTTCAAAATTCGGTAAATAAAAAATTTTGAGTTTTTAAGACGTTAAACGGGCAGAGAACATGCTGTATGCGTTCTGCCCGTATACTGTCTTATAGACAATATATGGTGTTTTAGTCAAAACCTGCCACAACATTATCAGAGTATTTAGACGGATTAAACTTTTAAAACGGATGGCAGGATTCTAAGAGATAACAGCCGGCTATGATAAGAACCGATTTTTGGAAATCAGCTATTTTTTCTTATTTTCAGCGTTTTTTGAAGATTTTTGTATATCCGATCCGAATATTCAAAAAACATCGGGGCAATCAGAATATCGCATGAAAAAATGATGGATATTTTTTCAAATCAGAGATAAATAACTGTTTATAAACTTTTCTGTTTTTTTGAAAAGGGTGTTTTCCGATATTATCCGGATTTACTGATATAGTCATTTTTTACAGGGGGATACGATGAGTCGTCAGTCTGATTTCAATACCGCGCTGCTGGGAGAGGTATTTACCGACATGGCTGAAAATTTTTTTGGCGCACGCAAACAACTGGAAGACATGATAGAACTTTTTGATACTTATGTCAGAGGGTGCAAAGAGAACAGTAAGGATGTGGTTGTCAAAGCAGGATTTCTGAATCATCTGCTGCTGGGAAAACAAGGCGCTCAGAAATTTTATCAGACGATCCATGCGGATTTTGCGTTAATATTATCGGAAAACGGATTTTCAGAAAATATTCTGCCGGAAAGCATTCCGTTTGCACTCACCGCTAAAGGGGAATATACTCATATTGTGTTGTGGGCGTATAATGCGTTGGAGCGAGCATGTCATAGATACATGAACGGAGAATACCTTTATGAACAAGGAAAAGAAAGGGTTGTTCCGCATTATCGTCTGATTCAGCAGATGTGTGAAATGATCAATGATCGGGTTCGCCACGTCAATGCAAATATGCCTCCGGGCGATGTGCTTCAATGCGTCAGGAAATTCACGCAGGATAGTGAAGAAAGCGGCTGTATTGCCGGCTCGGAATATTCTGATTTTGATTGCAGAATTAATGAAAAGTTGTGTTATCACTCCATAAAATTTGATTCTCTGAATCTGATTGAATATCCGGTTCTTCCGCCGGAGAGAGAAGCTGCATCCAAGATTACATCTTTTTGCAAAGAGTATTATTCTGTACATAAAGAAGAAATCAGCAAGCGGCTTGCGGAATTGAAGAAAAAACACCGGGGATAGGGAGACAATATCATGCAGGTATCGCAATTAGAAATTATTATAGATGAGTTTCCTGCCGGAGTTCAGATGCCGGTGCGCCATCTGGTGGGATGGATTCAGGAAAATCAGTGGGTAAGGCGCGAAGATTTTTCGGAATTGAAGCTGGCGGTTCAGGATTTGACCGTAGCGCAGGCGCATACAGAGCAAAAGGTTGACGAACTCATAAAGGCGCAGCAAAAGCTGACGGAGGCGCAGCAGAGAACTGAATTAGCAGTCGAACAACTCGCAGCAGCGCAGCAAAGAACTGAGTTGAGAGTTGAAGAGCTTGCAACGGCGCAGCAAAGAACCGAACTGAGAGTTGAGGAACTTGCAGTAGGGCAGCAGAAATTGACAGAGGCTCAACAAAGAACTGAGTTAAGAGTCGAAGAACTTGCAGCGGCGCAGCAAAGAACTGAGTTGAGAGTCGGGGAACTCGCAGTAGATGTGAAAAAGTTTGAGGAGCGCATGGAAAGCGGCTTCAAGTCTCTTGCAGATCAGATTTCCGCTTTAGGCGGACGATGGGGAATTTACAATGAAGGCACATTTCGCGCCACAATTCAGGGCGTATTGAAACATGTTCAGGGCGTAACTGTTCAGGAAGGTTTTTACGGAGAGCGTCAGGTGGATCTGATTATCAGAAACGGAGAACATATCATCCTTGAAATCACTTCCCGAATGCACCCCAAAGATATTGAAAAATTGTACCGATCCGCAGATGATTACCGCGAGAAAACAGGCGTTGAACCCAAGCTGATGGTCGCCACCAGCTATGTTTCTCCGAAACTGATGCAGAAAATCATGGGACTTGAACGTAAGATTGATATTTTTTCTTACGACTCGGATGAATAGAAAGGAAGTATCATGCAAAAATACGCAAAAGAAACAGACATTGTTCACGGAATTCATACCAGCCATATTACCACAATGGACTTGGTGCCGCCGATTCATCTGACGTCCACATACAGATTCAGAGACGCGGATCACGGGGCAGGAATTTTCAACGGCACAGACAAAGGCTACGCTTATACCCGAATGGGAAACCCCACGGTGGACCTGTTTCAGGAAAAAATCGCGCTGCTTGAAGGCGGAGAAGCCGCAATTGCCGCATCGTCCGGCATGTCCGCGATTGCTGCGGCTGCCATGACGCTGGCAGGTCCCGGAGATAATTTTGTGTCCTGCACCACCGTTTATGGCGGAACGTATGCGTTATTTCAGCATGATTTGGCAAAATGGAATATCGAAGCAAGGTTTATTCCCCCGAAATCCTGCTGCTCAATCCAATCCATCGAAAGCCTGACCGATCAGAATACCAGATTTTTTTACATTGAAACTCCGGCAAATCCCACGATGGATGTGATAGACATCGAACTCTGGGCGTCTGTTGCAAAAACGCATCAGATTCCGTTAGTTGTGGATAACACCTTTGCTTCGCCGTATCTGCAAAATCCGTTGAGCCTTGGCGCTGATATTGTCATCCATTCGACAACCAAATATCTCAACGGACACGGAGACATTATCGGCGGCGTGGTGGTCGCCTCAAACGATATGATTGACCGAATCCGAAAAGGATACATCATTCATTACGGACCCATTATGAGTCCGTTCAACGCATGGCTGATTTTAAGAGGCATGAAAACCCTTGCCATCAGAATGGAAAAACACTCTGATAATGCGATGAAAATTGCCAAATGGCTGCAAATGCATCCGAATGTTGAAAAGGTCTTTTATCCGGGGCTGGCATCTCATCCCGGACATCCGTTGGCAAAAAAGCAGATGAAAAAATTCGGCGGCATGATTGCGTTTGAAGTCAAGGGCGGCATTTCGGCAGGCAAGCGGTTGATGAACAAGGTGAAATTGTGTATTCTGGCGGTCAGTCTCGGAGATTGCGAAACCCTGATTCAGCATCCGGCTTCCATGACGCATTCGACTTATACGCCACAGGAACGGGCTGATGCGGGTATTTCTGACGGACTGATCCGGCTTTCTGTCGGCATTGAAAACGCTGATGATATTATTGCGGATTTGGATCAGGCGTTGAGGTGAATATGGAAGAATTATTGCAGCTTAAATCTTATATTGAACAAGGGTGCTATAATGACGCGCTGCTTCTGATAGGAGATATGGAGGAAATGGGGCGGGATGATAAAGTCAGTAAAATTGAAAGCTTTTTGGATATACTGCTTCTCCATATCATCAAAAAACATGCGGAGAAAAGAACAACCCGCTCATGGGAAGCTTCCATACAAAACTCTGCGGATATGATTTGTCGTATCAACAAACGCCGAAAAGCCGGGGGATATTATCTGAGTTCCGAAGACTTGGAAAGGGCAA
Source organism: Desulfonema limicola (assembly GCA_020718925.1). Lineage (GTDB taxonomy): Bacteria > Desulfobacterota > Desulfobacteria > Desulfobacterales > DYRC01 > DYRC01. The sequence continues at coordinate 4,815 of DYRC01000097.1, read as the reverse complement.
TCCGTGAATCATGGAAAACGGCTTTGAGAAGAGCTTCGCTTGAGGCATTTGAAGGGCGTTATGATGATACTGAAATTGCTCAGAAAGTTGACATAAGCCGGATTGAACAAGAGGCGTTGCAGTTGATCGTCAGGACACAGGGGGGAAAATATTCATGATAGCGGCATCTGAATTGACGTATAATGAATTGCCTCAGCTTTCGGGCGTGATGACCGGCGAAAACCTGTTTGACATGGGAGACATTGGGCATTCGGAACTGGTGAGAGGAAAATTGGCGTTTATGTCGCCCACAGGGTATATACATGGTATTGTCGAGGTTGATATTGCAAGTGTTCTGCGTGATTTTGTCCGCCGGCATAAACTCGGAAAAGTTCTCGGAGGCGAGGTGGGAATTTATACTCAGCGAAATCCTGACACCGTGCGGGGCGCTGATGTGGCATTTATTTCATACCAGCGTCTGTCAAAGGTGAAATCTCCGAATTATTTAGATATAGCGCCGGAACTGGTGGTGGAAATTCTCTCTCCGAACAATCGCTGGGGGGAAATTTCTGAAAAAATAGATGAATATTTTGCTATCGGTGTTCAGATAGTTTGGATTGCAGACCCGAAACATCGGCAGATTTTCGCATACAGTTCTCCGACAATACTTCAGCGATTTAAGACAGAAGATCGGATTGGCGGCGGAACTGTCCTTCCGGGGTTTTCAGCGTCCGTAGCAGAATTGTTCGGAGAAGATAATGAGCGATGATTACGATACTCCTTGGAAGGAAGTGATTGAAGAGTATTTCACCGAATTTATCGCTTTCTTTTTTCCGCAGGCTTACAAAGATATTGATTGGAATAAAGGCTATGAATTTTTAGACAAAGAACTTCAACAGATTACCAAAGATGCTGAAATCGGACGCAAGTATGTGGATAAACTGGTACAAGTGTGGCTGAAAAGCGGAGAGGACGCATGGGCATTGATTCATGCGGACGTGCAAAGCCAATCGGAAGAAAATTTTGCGGAACGGATGTATATTTACAACTATCGGCTGTTTGACCGTTATCGCCGTCATGCGGCAAGTTTTGCGATTTTGGGAGATAGCAGCCGAACATGGCGACCGAATAAATTTGAGCGTCAGTTATGGAAGTGCGAGATCAGATTTTGTTTTCCGATAGTAAAATTGTCAGATTACGAACAAGAAATTGAATGTCTGAAAGCAGATGATAATCCTTTTGCAGTGGTCGTAATGGCGCATCTGATGACGCAAGCCACAGCAAAAGATTATGGAAAAAGAAGAAATGAAAAGCTTGAACTGATAAAGCAGCTTTACAGGAAAGGTTTTTCAAAACAGAATATTATCAATCTGTTTCGTTTTATTGACTGGATAATGGCTTTGCCGGAGACAGAAGAGACGCTGTTTTCTCAGGAACTGGCAGACATAGAACAGGAGGGAAAAATGCCTTATGTAACAAGTATTGAGCGTATAGGATTCAAACGGGGACAATTCACGATGATTGCAAATCAGATTGCCAAAAAATTCGGTTCTCAGGCAGAAAAGGAATTAAGCGATCTGAAAGACATGGATTCAGATAGCTTGCTGGATTTGGGAGTACAGTTGTTTGATTTTCATTCGTTTGATGAAGTGCGTCTCTGGATTAAGGAAAAAATAAATACTTAAATCTGAAAGGATTGAATTAGGCTAAGATATGATCTCAAACCGCTTGAAAGATATTACGTCGTTTATTGTGATGGATGTTCTTGAAAAAGCGCATGAAATGGAGCGCAAAGGCATTCATATTATTCATCTGGAAGTCGGGGAACCGGATTTTGAAACGCCGGAATGCGTCAAACGAGCCGCGTGCAAAGCCTTGGAAGACGGGCATACCCATTATACGCACAGCATGGGCTTAGTGGAATTGCGCGAAGCCATCAGCGAATATTACCACGAAACATACAGCGTATCGGTTCATCCGGATCGGATTGTGATAACCTCCGGCACGTCTCCGGGCATGTTCACCTTATTTGCGGTGCTGCTGGATGCAGGCGATGAGGTGATTATTTCAGACCCGCATTATGCCTGTTATCCGAATTTCATCAGATTTATGCAGGGCGTACCGACAACGGTTCCGGTCTATGAGGAAGACGGTTTTCAGTTCCGGGCTGAGGCGATTCGTGAAAAAATCACAGACAGAACCAAAGCGATTTTTATCAATTCACCGTCCAATCCGACCGGAAATCTGCTCTCGGCAGAGCGGATGAAAGAAATTGCCACCCTGTCCCCGATAATTATTTCTGATGAAATTTATCACGGTCTGGTGTATGAAGGGAAAGAGCATTCGATTTTGGAGTTTTCAGACAACGCGTTTGTCTTAAACGGCTTTTCCAAACTCCATGCTATGACGGGCTTGCGGCTGGGCTATATGATTGCGCCCCAAGCGTTTATCCGTCCGATTCAGAAGATTCAGCAAAACTTTTTTATCTCCGCCAATTCAATGGTGCAGATAGCCGGAATTGCGGCATTGAAAGAGGCAGGGGAAGATGTGAAACGCATGAAGGAGATTTACAATGAACGCAGAAAGTTTATGATCCAAAGGCTTAGAGAGATCGGGCTGGGGATTACGGTTGAACCCACCGGAGCCTTTTATGTTTTTGCCAATGCAAAGCATATTTCAACCGATTCGTATCAGCTTGCCTTTGATATTCTGGAAAAGGCGCATGTCGGCGTTACCCCGGGGATTGATTTCGGGAAAAACGGGGAAGGCTATCTGAGGTTTTCGTATGCCAACTCTTTGGAAAATATTGCCGAAGGGTTAAACAGGCTGGAAAAGTATTTTCAACGCAGGAAATCACAATAATCTTATGTTAGTGAGGCAACACACGTTATGGTAAAAGTAATGATTTTTATTGACGGCTCATGGCTTTATGCAAACCAGCATATTCTGTCAAAACGATTCGGGGACAATTATCGGTTGGACTATGGAAAACTGCCGCAGGTACTGGGCGAAATCATCGCCGAGAATTTAGGGGGAATGCCGGTAGATGTAGTCAGAACCTGCCTTTTCGGCTCAAATGCAATCAACTATGATATTGATGACGAACAACTGGTTCAGAATCGCAGGGATTTTTATGATCTGCTTCGGGAAGAGTATCACTACGAAGTTGAAGTGTTTCATGTCAATTATCGGGGAAAACGCCTGAAACGCTCGGATCGGGACCCGGAGGACGATTTTCATCCTCAGGAAAAATGCGTGGATATTGCGCTGTCAACGGCTATGCTGTATTATGCGGCTATTCCGAATGCGTATGATATTGCAGTGGCAGTGATCGGCGACAGAGATTTTATTCCGACGCTTCAGCATGTCAGAAAAATAGGAAAACGGGTGGCAGTTGCCGGCATCAAGGAAAGCTGCGCGTCCGAATATGCGGATTATAAAGACCCGAAACGGCTGAAAGACTTTGATATTATCTGGTTAGGCGATCTTTTGGACAAACTAGAGCTTAAAATCAGCAAACGCAGACTTGAATGTCAATCACCGCTGCATATTGGCAGCAGATTTGTCTATACAGATGAATTTATTCGGAAAGGCAGACGATATTATTGCCATGAATGCAAGGAAAAATACCGGGTTCAGCGATTGGAGCAGCGGGATTTTATTCAGCCGCCGATGGCAGAATACAGTTTTGAGCCGGACAGCCCCACGTCTTATGGCGAAATCAAAAAGCTTCTGGTCAGGCGCCTTGAAGACGGCAGCGAAAATAAATACGGCTTTATCCGCAACGAGCGGGGGGATTATTATTTTCACAGCATGGACTTGATGGATGACGTTGATTTTGAATTTTTAAGAGAGGGCGATCCGGTGATGTTTGACGTGGCGATTCAGCCCAATCCCGGAAGCCGCGACAAACCCAACGGAAAAGGGGTGAACGTGAAACTGATGGATCGCAGGGAACAGCCGGTGCCGGCTTCGCCGCCGTTACAGTCTTCGGCGCCGGTGTCTTCGTCGCAGCCATTTTCACCTCAGTCATATCAGCTATGATAATACGATCTGCTGAGTTTATCACCAGCGCGGTCAAGCCGGATCAGTATCCGCCGGAAAGCCTGCCGGAAATCGCATTTGCGGGGCGTTCCAATGCGGGTAAATCCTCGCTGATCAACGCGCTGGTGAATCGGAAAAATCTGGCAAAGACCAGCTCCACGCCCGGAAAAACCCGGCTGATTAATTTTTTTTCAATCAACAAAGCGGTTTATTTTGTTGATCTGCCGGGTTACGGATATGCCAAAGTGTCTCAGTCTGAAAAAAGATACTGGAAGCCGATGGTGGAAAGCTATCTTTCTTCCCGAAAGACCCTGAGAGGCGTTGTCATTATCTCAGACATCCGGCGCGTTCCGGGGGCTGAAGAAATAGAACTGATGGGATGGCTGGCGAATCTTCATATTCCGGCTATTATCATTTCGTCAAAAGCAGATAAGCTCTCCAATAATGAGCAGTTCAGACAGCGCAGAGCGGTTTCAAGGACGCTTTCAACAGAACCGGAAGAACTCATTTTGTTTTCTGCTAAAACCCGTCAGGGAATGGATAAGGTGTGGGAAAAGATTGAGGCGGCGTTGTTGTAGCTCCTATTACATCTGATGATACAGCCCGTGAGGTGAAAACCTTGCGGGCTATTTTCATTCTTCTTTCATAATTTTTATAATTCTTTCATCCATACAGGAGCGTAAAAAGGTATTCATCTGTGCCTGAACACCCGTTTCGTAAAAAATGAGCATCAACTGATTGAACTCCAATTGTCTTTTAGCCGGAAGATTGATAGCAGGATATCCGTTACTT
>DYRC01000096.1 GCA_020718925.1 Desulfonema limicola | reverse complement strand
TATGAAACTGCTGATCCGGCAAAAATTCTGATTCATCCGGGATCGGGAAGTCCCCGAAAAAACTGGCATATTTCAAATTTTATCAGGATTTACGAATTACTCAAAGCTCAAGGGAAAAAGCCGGAATTTGTTCTCGGTCCTGCTGAAGAATCACTGGCTGCCGCTTTGCAGAATATCGGCATAATTCATCAACATTCCGATATTACAGAATTTGCAGACTTGCTGAGACATGCGGGCGGATTTATCGGAAATGACTCCGGCGCGACTCATCTTGCAGCATTTCTGGGCTTGCCGGTGATAGCGATTTTCGGACCATCGGATCCGGATAGATGGAAACCGCTGGGGCGGGCTGTCAAGGTGCTGAGAGCCGCTGTATCGTGCAGTCCGTGTTTTGAAACCAACACAAAAAACTGTGATAAACCGGACTGTTTTATTTTATCTCAGCAATTCTCAGTTTCAAAATTCACATAACACTTAACACATAACACCTAACACCTAACACTTAACACCATCACCCCTTCACAGGCACAACAATTTTTCGTTTTTCCGGGTCTTTATGCTGACGATAAAAGGTCGCAATATGTCCCACAAAACCGACGATCTCGGAAGCTGTTGTTATCCCGATCTTTTCGGATATATCCTGTTTTTGTTCTTTTTCTTTGAAATCATTGAATTTTATTTTAATCAACTCATGCGTATCCAATGCCTCGTTTGTCGAGCGGATAAGCGCGTCTGTCAACCCTTTTTGTCCGATGAATACGACCGGCTGTAAGCTGTGCGCCAATCCCCGCAAATATTTTTTTTGAAATCCTTTCAAGCTTTCCTCCTGATAATTTTTAAATTTCTAATGCGGTATCACCCGGCTTAAAACCGTTTTGCATCTTTTGCGCCGAGAATGCCGCCGGGGCGGATGTAGAGAATCAGCAGAAGCAGAATAAATGCAATCGCATCTTTTAAGCCGGAATAGAAAAATCCTGTTCCCATCGCTTCCAAAATTCCCAGCAGAAATCCGCCAAGCAACGCCCCCCACAAACTGCCCAGCCCGCCCAGCATTGCCGCGCAAAAGCCTTTCAGTCCCAGCATGGTTCCCATATCATAGCTGCATAAGGTAATCGGCGCAATGATAATACCCGCCACCGCGCCCATGCCTGTACTCATCAGAAATGCCAGCGAAATCATTTTCTGATACGGAATGCCGGTCAGCCACGCAGCCCGGCGGTTGATGGCACAGGCTTGCATGGCTTTTCCGGTTAAGGTTTTCTGATAAAACAGATATAATCCGAATACTGCCAAAAATGAAATCCCCAGTATCCACAGGCTTTGCGGCAGAAGCGTTGCTTTGGCAATTTCCAAAGGAGAGTGATCCGAAAACGGCGGAAGCCCTTTGGCATCTTTTCCCCACACGCTCATGGCAATTCCGCGCAGAAAAATTGACGCGCCTACGGTAATAATCACCAGCACAATGGGCTGAGGCTTGGATACGGTTCGGATAGCAAACCGCTCAAAGAGCAGCCCTGCCCCGGATACGCATATCACCGTCAGAATAAAGGCGATGGGCAGGGGAAGTTTGAAGACGCTCCAAAATGTTACCAGTCCCAACGCGCCCAGCATGACAAATTCGCCGTGTGCAAAATTAATCAGCTCTGTGGAATTGTAAAGCATGGAAAACCCTACGGCAATCACGGCATAAATCGCGCCGTTGGTGATGCCTGAAAAAAAATACTGGAGAAATTCCTGCATGGCTTATTTTGCCAACTCCCATGTTTTATTTTTGATTTGCACCATCACAAACGCATCCGGGCTGAGTCCTTCGTGATCGTCTTTTGAAAAATTGAATGTGCCGCTCACGCCGACATGTCCGGTAATTTTTTCCAGATTATCCCGAATTTTCTGCTTGTCGCCATTGGTGCCGACCAATGCCTTTGCCAGAATCTGCATGGCATCATAGGCATATCCGCCGAAACCGGACACGGGAATTTTATATTTGGCATCATAACTTTTGATGTATTCCATGAGAACTTTTTTCTGCGGATCGCTGTCCGGCAGCAGATTAGCCACCAGAGGTTTGCCGGTCGGCAGATAAATGCCTTCAGCCGCATCGCCTGCAAGTTCGATAAATTTAGGCGAAGCCACGCCATGACTCTGATACAACGGGATATTGAGATTCAACTGCTTGACATTTTTAGCAATGACCGCGGGACCCGGATTTGTTCCCCAGCAGATGATTGCCTGTGGTTCGGCTTTACGGAGTTTGGTCAGTTGTGCGGTCATGTCTGTGTCTTTATCCCCGAAACTTTCAGACTGAACCACCTGAATACCGAATTTTTCCGCCTGCTTTAATAACTGTTCTTTGCCGCTTTCACCGAAAGCATTGGCAACTGTCAGGATTCCGACTTTCTGAATATTCTGCTTTTTCATAAAGCCGTAGACACAGGCTGCGGCTAAAATATCGCTTTGAGCGGTCTTGAACACATACGGCTTGATGGGGTTTGTGATAGCGTTTCCGGCAGCGCAACTGATCAGCGGCACTTTTTCTTTTTCAATGGAAGGGATGATCGCAAGCGTTGTCGGCGTGGTGCTGGGTCCGATAATGGCAACGACCTGATCTTTGCTGATAAGTTTGTTGACGTGCATGACGGATTTGGTCGGATCATCTTCCGTATCATAAATCACCGCCTCAAGTTTGCGCCCGTCAATTCCGCCTTTGGCATTGATGTCTTCAATGACCATCTCCAGACTTTTCTTTTCCGGGTCTCCGAGGAACGATGACGCGCCTGTAACCGAAAAGATGCCGCCGATTTTGTAGGTCTCCGCCGCATGTCCTGTTGAAGAAAAGAGCAGCCCGCTGATCATCATCAGAGCTGCCAGCCCCCATACCATGTTAGACTTCCTTGCTGACATTGTGTTCTCCTTTTGTTGTTATATAACCTCTCCCCCAGCCCCTCTCCTGACAGGAGAGGGAGGCGGGGTGAGTTTGCTGCATATCCATCGAATGCCAAGCTTCAGCAGCGCGGTATCGTCATGCCGGATAATCTTTAAGGTTTCAGCAGCCACGCTGAATTTATCCAGCAGCCCGTTTTCAAAAATCTGAGTTCTGAATCGGTCTGAATCATACAACGCCAGATGAAACATCATATTGGTTTTCATATCCAAAGGTTCAGGATGATACTGATTTTTCAGAGCAATCACATCCATCATCAGATCGTTCATTTCATTATAAATTTCTAAGCCCTGATCTGTTATCCATTCCCGGACGCTCTGAGTTTTATCCTGCTCATGCCCCTTGCAATGCGCTTCTTTCATCAGCGCGTAATGCTCGGTCAGCTTGCCGGTTTCACGGGAGCGGGATACTAATCTTGCCAGCGGATACGTTCGGCATGACGCGGGACGATTTTCATATACGCTGCATCCGTCAGGCGTTACAAAGGGGCATCTCAGATTTGATGAATGCTGAGTTTTCAGAATAATCACCGGCAGACTGGTCTGAGGTCCTGTGTGCTGAAAAGTGTATTGTTCCAAAAACTGAGTGGAAGAGATGCCCAGATGATTCTTTAAGCGCAGAATATCATAAGGCGTTAAGAACTGGTTCAAATCCCGGCAGCATTCGTTGAAGCACGGAACCTGCTTGGAGCATGAAAAGCGGAAATGCTCGTCTATTGAAAGAGGAATCAGATCATTATCTGACGTCATGGCTTTTTTTAACCTCCGCATCCTGATTTTCCGGCACTTTTCCAATCACGCCGATGGTTTGTCCGTCTTGTTTTAATTTCTTTTTTTCAGATTCATAGTTTTCAGGATGAATTCTTTTATCAATCATATCCACAATTAATGAGATGAGCTTGTATAAGAGCAAGCCCACCAGCAACATATTGCCGAATGGCGCAAAAAGTACCCGCCACCCGCTGTCATCCGGTTGTTCCTGATCTGGCATATTCAATCCTTATCATCTTGATTATTTGCTGCAAGATAAAAAAACTTTTACACTGAATTGTGTTTATCGTCAATGACGTTCAGATGGCATACATTTTTTGCATGGCGCAAAGCCTTCATAAAACGCATTCCATAGACTTGAAAATGCCGCGCGGTTTTTCATGCCGGTCCGCTGCCCCAAAGCACAATCCTCTGTATGAAATCGTTTGGAGCGGCTGTTGCCGATATAACTGCCTGCTTTCTCTTTCCAATTTTTCCACATTCCCTTGCCCGCGTCCATTGCTGCCTGCTGTTTTTTGAGCAGAATCAAATCATACCTGCCTTTTGATTTGCCGGTCAGAACATGAGCATAGCCTTCTTCAACAAGCTTTGAGTTGACCATTGTGCCATCTTCAAGAAACACATAAGCAAGCGTTCTGCCATACTGATCCTGTTTTTCGGTATCAAACTCAAGCCGCACTTTTTTGGATAAAACCAGTTTTTTGTTAAATTGGGCAGCTTCGGGTCCGTAATGCTCTGCGGACTTGTCCGGATGCGCGATTTCAGGCGTATTCATGCCGAGATAACGTATCTTTTCTTTATTTTCCAACACAATTGTATCACCGTCATCCACCCATTTTACGGTGAACCATTGTTCCGCAAAACTTTGTCCGATTAAAGCCAATAATACAAAGATTGACAACGCAATTTTTTTCATTGTTTTATTCCTTACAGATTAGATGCGAATTATTTTCAGGATTGAAACTCACCTAACCCCCCGGCCCCCTTCCCTGAAAGGGAAGGGGGAGACGTCATCAGTACTCCCCTCTCCTTTCAGGGGAGGGGTCGGGGGAGGGGTCGGGGGAGGGGTGCTTCCCCTGCAAAATCAGACGTTAAACACCAAATTCGGAAGGATTTAAGCCCAATTCCGTGCAGATTTCGCGTACAATCGCTTTTTCACCATCGTCAAACTTTCCGTCAGATGCTCCGATAGCACAACACACTCTGATAAGCAGACGCGACTGTTCCGTATTTTTTTTGAGCTTGCTGATGACTTTCAGCGCCTCTCCCTTTCCGATATGGATATCCATATCCATCAGTCCGATAAACTTATCAAAACTGGCAAGAACCTGAGTGATGTCATACACCTTCAGCGCGTCATTGTTTTGGATGAAAGTCGCCATTTTCCTTTTTTCTTCAGGACTTACAACACCATCTGCAACAGCGACCATCGCACATCCGGCAGTTACGGCTTCCATAAATGCTTTACTTTGAAATTTTTTGACGCCTTCTGCCAATTCGTTGCTTTTATCCTTTATCCAGTCAAAAATGCTCATTGCTGATTCCTCCTATGATTTCAAATGCAAACCTTCGATGCTCACACTATATTATCAGATGAACAACGACAAGTCAAAGCTGAAAAATATAATCACTTGCCGATTCTATCCGAAAAGACCATTGCTGATTTATGCTTTTCAAAGGGTTGAATTCCGGATGATCTTTCCGGAACTGTATCCTTAAAATCCTGTGAATCATGGTTCAAGACAATAAGCATTATAAATCCGGCTGTCTTAATCTGTTTTGCGCTCCGTAAGCAGATACGTCTCCATCTCCCCCTTGCCTTTGACCTGAATCACGCCCCGCTTTTCAAACAGATACTTGTCCTTCAATCGCTCGTAAGTTGCCGAAGACACCTGTATTCCGTTGGCAACGCCGTGTGATTCCATCCGGCTGGCAATATTCACCGTATCACCCCAGAGATCATAGCTGAGTTTGTGCGTACCGATGACGCCTGCGATCACCGGTCCCGTATGAATCCCGATTCGGATTCTGAGCGGTTTTTCGCGTTCTTCATTGAAACATGAAATTTCGCGCTGAATTTCAAGTGCCATTTCCGCAATAGCTTGGGCATGATCCGGACGCTCAATCGGAAGTCCGCCGACCACCATATACGCATCTCCGATAGTTTTGATCTTCTCCAATCCTTTATTTTCAGCCACCCGATCAAACATTGAAAAGATATGATTCAGCAAAATCACCAGTTCTGCCGGAGATATTTTTTCAGACAGTTGCGTAAATCCGACAATATCGGCAAACATTACCGTAACTTCGGCAAAGTTATCGGCAATGATTTCCTCTCCCTGCTTCAACCGGTCGCTGATGGGTTTGGGCAGAATATTGAGCAGCAGACGCTCCGATTTCTGCCGCTCGTCCTGAATTGCCTTGAAATACGCCCGTTCCTGATCATATAAGCGTTTTGTTGTCAGAGACGCATTCACGCGGGCGTGCAATATCACCGGATCAAAGGGTTTGATCAGATAATCTGTCGCGCCCATCTCAATACAGCGCACAATACTTTCCGAATCATTTTCCGAAGAAATGATAATGACCGGAATATATTGCAGCCCGCTGTCTGATTTCATACGCTCCAAAACGTCAAAGCCGCTCATTTCCGGCATCAGCAAGTCCAGAAAAACCAGATCATAAGATTGACAAGACAGCATCTCCAATGCCTGTTTCCCGTTTTCCGCTTCTGCGACAACATATCCTTTTTCTTCCATACTGGTTTTCAATAAGATGCGGCAGAGCGGATCATCATCGGCTGCCAGCATTATCCCGGAAAAGCCTTTGCTGCGCTCTTCACTCCGGCTTGTGGCAAGCAGAACATTTTTCACGCGGGCATGAAGCAGCACCGGATCAAAGGGCTTTGTCAGATAATCAATCGCGCCCATTTCAATGCACCGGGCAATGCTTTCCTGATCGGTTTCCGCCGAAGTTACGATAACCGGGATATGCCGCAGCGCGCTTTCAGTTTTCATCTGTCTGAGAACTTCAAATCCGTCCATTTCCGGCATAAGCAGATCCAGCAGCACCAGATCAATATCCTGCGCTTTCAGCTTTTCCAAGCCTTCCCGCCCATCCTCAGCCATTTCAACAATATAATCATGTTCTTCAAGGCTTGTGCCGAGCAATGTCCGGTTAAAGGCATCGTCATCTATGACCAGAATGATGTCTTTGTGTGTTTTCATAAGCAGCCTCAGATCGGATTACGTTTAACATTTTCCAATGCGGCACGGACTTTCGGGTATTCAGTCTCAATCTTCGTCAATAATTCTGCAACACCTTGGGATGTCCCGGCTTTGGCAAGGCTTTCGACTTCCTGACACAGCTCCCCCAGTACAGTCGCGCCGAAATTTTTCGCATTTGATTTGAGCGTGTGAGCTGCGCGGCGAAGCTCTTCGAGTTTGCCTTGTTCTAAGGTCTGCCGGGCTTGTTCCTGAAGTTTCACCGCTTCCTTGAAAAAATCGTCAATCAGTTTGGGCAGCAATGCAGATGCTTTTTTGCCCAGCATGGATTCCAAACGCTTCATGGCATTGGGATCAAGAACTGACGGTTCGGGTGTTGTTATCGGAGCAATATCGGCGGGCGCGTCTTCGGATTTCTCAACTTTGACAGACGGCTTACATTGATTCAGGGCGCGAATCAGTTCTTTGACCTGAAACGGCTTGCTGACATAATCATCCATTCCGGCGGAAAGACACATTTCCCGGTCGCCATGCAGGGCATTTGCCGTCATTGCCACAATGCGCGGTCGTTTCCCTGCAGAAAATTCCTTGCAAATCTGTTTTGTTGCCTCCAGACCGTCCATTTCCGGCATCTGAATATCCATCAGCACCACATCATATTGCTGACGGCGCAGAGACTCCAAAGCTTCCAATCCGTTGCCTGCCACATCTGCCCGATAGCCGAGTCTTTCCAAAGTAGTTAACGCCAGCTGCTGGTTGATCGAATTGTCTTCTGCTATCAGAATCCTTAGCGGCAGGCGTTCTCCCATCGTATGATCATATTCTGATTGCTCCTCTTCCGAAGCCTGAACACGCGCTGCGCTGTCTCCGGCAAATACTTCGATCAGCGTATTGTATAATTGTGAGGATTTCACAGGTTTGGTCAGCCATGCGGTAAATTCTTTTTTGCGGGGATCGCTCTTCTGCTGCCCCACAGATGACATCATCACCAAATGCAGAGATTGCGTAAGAGGCTGTTGATGAATAGCTTCGGCAAGTTCCAATCCGTCCATTTCCGGCATACACATATCCAGAATTGCCAAATCAAAATGCTGTCCGCCCCGAATCACATCCAATGCTTCGGGTCCTGATGCAAATGTCAGCGGATTCATGCCCCACGCCGATGTTTGTCTCAGAACGATTTCTCGGTTGGTCGCATTGTCGTCCACCACCATCACCCGTTTGTGGCGCAATGACGGTTGTTCAAGGCTCATGTAAATCGGCTGTGCGCTTGCTGCCGCCGCCGCTTTGATAGTGAAATTAAATGTGCTGCCCTGTCCCGCAACGCTTTCCACCCACATCGTGCCGCCCATGATTTCTGCAAGCCGTCTGCTGATGACCAGCCCCAGCCCCGTGCCGCCGTATTTGCGCGATACAGACGAATCCACCTGACTGAAAGACTTGAACAGCCGATCCATGCGGTCTGCCGGAATGCCGATTCCGGTGTCTTTCACCGCAAAGTGCAGTTCATATTTTTTCTCAGGATTTTCCTGCGATACAGGCAGCGGTGCCGCGCTGATTGAAATCACGATTTCCCCATGATGCGTAAATTTGACCGCATTGCTCAGAAGATTCAGCAATATCTGCCGCAGCCGGGTCTGATCCCCCATAATCGTTGTCGGAACATGCGCGTCTGTCAGGCAGGCAATATCCAGCCCTTTTTCCCCGGCTTTCACGGCTACCAAATCCATCGCAGATTCCACGCATTCGCGCAGATTGAACGGGTGCTGTTCCAATTCAAGCTGATCTGCTTCGATTTTGGAAAAGTCAAGAATATCGTTGATAATGCCCAGAAGCGCCTCGCCGCTGTTTCGGATGGTTTCGGCAAAACCGCGTTGTTCTGCTGTCAGAGACGTATCTAACAATAATCCGGTCATGCCGATCACGCCGTTCATCGGGGTTCGGATTTCATGGCTCATCATTGCCAGAAACGCGCTTTTTGCTCTGTTGGCGGATTCAGCCGCGTCTTTGGCAATACGCATCTCTTCTTCTGCTTTTTTGCGGGCAGCGTCTGTTTTTATCCGGGCTTCCACCATAAGATTGGCATATTTTGAAAGCATTCTGAATTCTTTGATATAGAGCTTGTTTTCATCTACTTTCTCATCCGAAGTAGCTGATTTTTCAAAAAATGATATGAATATATCCAATTCTTTTCTGAGTCTGCCTGAAAAAAACAGGGTGATGATCAGAACAAAAACAAATATGCCGCAAAACAAAAGAACCATCTTTATAATATTGGTCTTTACCTGATTTTTCAGTGCTATTCCCTTTTCGGCAAGTATCCGGTCAATCTCATCCACATAAATTGCCGCGCCGATCATCCATTTCCAATCGGGAACGCCTCTGATGTATGCAATCTTGGGTATGGCTTTGTCCGAACCGGTTTTTTTCCAGACGTAGCGGACATAACCGCCTTCCGGTTTTTCGGCGGCTTTCCGGCATTCCTCAAGGAATTTAACGCCGTCCGAGTCTTCCCGATTCTCCAAAGGTTTGCCCATAAGCTCTTTCTGCACATCATTCATCAGCACTTTGCCGTCATAATTGATTACAAAAATATATCCGTCTTTTCCGAATCTTATCGGGGCGATTCTCTCCAGCGTCCGGGTCTGATTGTCTTTTTCGATTTTGAAAGGATGTCCGTCTGTGCCGATAATCAGATTGAGCGGTTCAAAAAGCTTCACATAAGTATATCTGAGAAGCACCTCATCATCGCTGCCGGATTTTTTCCAGTATTGTTCGGAATGTCCCTGATTCATAGCCGTAACAATCCGAATATAATCCTTTATGACATATTTTCCTTTGGAATCCTGCAAATCAGATACGTTTTTATTATCCCATTCAGGATTGTTGGCATGAAATATCATATTTCCCTCTGTATCCAGAACAAAGTAATAGCCTCTGTCTTCATCCCATCTCAGAGTATATAACGCGCCGCAAATTATCTTCCGAACTTCTTCAGGAGCTTTGTCCTTATTCCGGTCATAAATATGTTTTGCTAATTTATATGCTTCGGAAACCCTTGTTTCCATCGTCTCTTTTAATCGCTTATCTCTGCGATCTTTTGAGAATGCGATCTGATCTGTCTGTTTTTCAACTTCGCTTCTCAGCATGGCTTTGTGAGCCGCCATGTATTCGTTTCTTAAATCCTGCGATGATTTCTGAAATGCTTTGTATTCCGCGCTTATTGAGACATAGCTCAGAATAAAAATCGAAATCAGAGTCGTAAATATAATGCCGAACAAAAACATCTTTGTCAGGCTTCTGTGTTTTGCAAACATCCCAAACCTCCATCTTATTAACTGACAAAACGCTTCAGCCACGCGCCTTTGAACTCCTGATTCACAAGCTCTAATAACAGCGACACGCCTGAAAGCACCCGCTTCAATATCAGCCGCTCTTTTTTTCGCAGACTGTACGGATCAATATAATTATCCGGTCTTCTGCCCTGCCTGATCTTTTTTATATTTTCCCGAATATGAAGCATCATCAGCGATTCAAAACTCTCTTCAATATTTTCAATATCTTCTTCTGATAACGCATTGATTTCTTTAAGACGCTTCAGTCTGCCGAAGGTAGAAGGCTCATGGATATTATGTTTAATCGCAAATAATCGTATGCCTTTGATGATGTATTCGGTCGCTACTTTTTTCAGATCAAATTCGTTCTGGTGAAGCCCTTTTTTTTCAGTAATAAAGGTTCCCAGAGATGTGAGGGGCAGCTTATATTCAAAATTATCGTTGTCTGCAAACATGCCGGTATTCAAAGAAAACTGAACTGCGGCAGCAATATTTTTCCACAATTTTTCAGACAGGGACGTATTTCCCCATATACTCCGATAATCCAGCAGGGTGGTGATAATTCTGCTGTCTTCGGGAGAATATGAGGTTTTCCAACGCTCAATCAGCGCAAGCCATCCGGCATAAGACCTTCGCCAATTCGGATGCGTTGCCATGATATTGTCTTCGCAGAGAGCAAAACCGCATCTGACAAGGTTATTGATCACCACCTCTGCAAATCTGGCAAAATAACGCTCTGTATTTTCAATATTTCCATCTTCAGAGTCTTCATAAATCAGCGCGTTGTCCTGATCTGTCCCGAAAGTCTGCTCATACCGGGCTGCGCTGCCCATATTGATCCAGCAATACTCAACCGGCGGTGATCCGAAGCCTTCAAGCCGCATCTGCTCCTCAGATAACTGAATCACCCGCCGGGTCAATCTCTCATGCAGTTCCGAGGTTACATCGAAAATTTCATGGACAGCCGCTTTTTCGGAAATCATGGCATTGAGAATATTTCCGATCTCCCGGCTGATAGAAATCAGACCATTCAAATCCGGCTGAGTTTCAATATCGCGGGTCAGAAGCAGGGTTCCGGTGCTTTGCGTTTTAATCAGATCCATCATGCCGACAATGCCGACCAGCCAGCCCCGCTCCATGACGATCAGATGCTTGGTTTTGCTTCGCATCATCGCAACCAATGCCTGACCGATAAAAGCTTCGGGACCGATTTCTGCCAGATTGCTGTACATGACATGCCCGACCCGGCATTCTCCGACCGGATAAATCTGAGACGCAATAAGGTATCTGACCAGATTTTTTTCTGTCAAAATGCCTCTGGGCTTTTTTTCGTTATCCAAAGCGACAATGGCATTAATATCTTTTTCCGCCATGATTTTGGATATTTCCGTAACCTTATCGCTGATTTGGCAGGTAATCACCGGATAAGACATGATTTCGCTCACACGCTTTCTGAACAGCGCGGATTCGACATTGCCGGGCTGAAGATAGGAATCATAAGAGCGTTCCGTAATGATTTCTTTGTAGAGCATTCGGACGCGCTCGGCAAGCAACATGCTGAAAAAACCGGAAAATTCAGGATGATGATAAAGCAGCTCTTCCAAATCTTTGCGGGAAATCAGACAGCAGACAAGATTATCCTTCACGTGTGCAGCCCCCGGATAATTCAAACCGGACAATACCACCGTTTCGCCGAAAAAATCATAAATCCGGCGAAGTCCCATGACGGTTTCAATGCCCCGGTCATTGCTTACGGTGATTTCCACAAAGCCGGACAGGATCACAAACAGGCAATCCTGACTCGGTTCGCCCTGCCGGAACACATACATATTGGGCTTGTATTCTCTGAGCGTTACCTTTTCACAAAACGCCTTCAATACGTCTGTTTCCAGCTTATTAAACGGGTCTGTTCTGATAAGTGTGTTGAAAATCTGTCTGCTGTCCATAGTGTAACTTCAGTTTGAAGAATAGAGTGTTTGCAGCAACGTTTTGGCTTCTTCCATACTGACCGTATAATAAGGAAGATTCCCGACTTTAACCGATACCGTCTTGTTTTCGCAGGTCGTGGAACTGAAATCAAAGGTGATATCATCAATTTTCAAGGTTCCTGATTTCGGAAGCCCGCAAGTCGGATCAACTTTGATGCCGGTAATGACGCAAGTATGGGATTGTCCGTTTTCATCTGTGATGGCTGCATTGCCGCTCATCCCGTTTGCCGTGGAATAACTGAAATCAGTGATTGATACTGTGGCAGTATCTACTGTACAGGTCATCTTGCCTGACAAAGATACAATAGCACCATTATCGGTGGCACTATCAAACACAACAGTAATTTCACCACTGAATTTCTGTCCGCAGATAGTCATATCCGTGAATTTATGGGAAATGGTAATCTGGCTGCCTTCAACCTTCGTGATA
>DYRC01000095.1:8646-12715 GCA_020718925.1 Desulfonema limicola | reverse complement strand
ATAAAAACCTGTTTTTATCTGCTTCATCGGAATACCTCCTTGTGGTTTATCGCTTTATTTGCGAAGATCAGCAATAAAATCAAAAATTTTGTTAAGCATGGGCTTATTAATCTTCACCGTCAGATATAAATCTCCGGGCTGCCCGCTGCCTTTGCCCTCTTCTCCCATGCCTGCAAGACGGATACGCTGCCCGTCTCTGATGCCTGCGGGGATCTTGACCATCAGCTTTTTGGATGTCTTTTTATTGAAATAAGCATAAGGTCCGCCCTGCTGCACAATATTCTGATTCAGATAAATCGTATCTGTAATATCTGCGCCATTCTGAGGAAGTTCGATACCGATGCTTTTGAATAAAAGTCGGGAAACCTTATCCAAAATGCCCAAACCGCCGAAAAATACAAAACCGCCGCCGAAAAAGCCCGGACCTTTCACATTAAAGCTCTGATACCCTTTGCCGTAAAATTCTTTGAAAATATCATCAAAGCCCCTGAGTCCGAATGTTTTTGCCACTTCTTCAAATATCTGATGAATATCGGAGCCGCTGAAAATATCCTGATCCGAATGCGTTGTTCTGAACTGATGATACGCCGAATCCCCGAATTGACGCCGCATCATGTCATATTCCTGCCGCTTGGACGGATTTGACAGCACCGCATAAGCTTCGTTGATGGCTTTCATCATATCGGCAGTCTGCGGCGTTTCCTGATTGCGATCCGGATGATATTTGAACGCCAGAGTACGATATGCCTCTTTGATGTCTTTGGCGTCAGCAGTTTCAGCAACGCCCAGAATTTTGTAATAATCTTTTTCCATAATATTTCCCTAAGATTGATCCGGCATCAACTCAAATCAAGGTTGAGAAGTTTTTTTAAAAATATTTTAATTGGTTACACTTTGAGAAAGAATCGCGCTGATGATCTTTTTTGTTTTTTGGGAGTGAAAAATTCTTTTCAGAAGTTCTGAAAACGCTTCCTCAGAGTCTGCCGACATCTGCACTGTTAAACTCTCAATATTCTTACCAAGAATTTCATCTCTTATATCTTCATCAGCTTTAACAGTTACCGGATATAAGTTAACATCATACTCAATTGTAAAAAGCTTATACCGATAATTTTCAAGAAGGGACGTTATAATATAAAACACATATCCGAATTTCTCAGGGTTCGTGAGCCAACTCATAGGCTCCACCTGAGCTTGGACAATATTTCGGGTCTGCTGTCCCAACAAGGACGCCTGCTCTCGCAGAATTGTAACCGGGGCGTTCTTCTCATCAAAGGCTAAATCAGCGGGCCAAAAACTTTCCATTTTTAAATCTCCTTTTACAAATTAAGTCTGAATAATAGGGGAAGATGATCTGAAGCATTGTTTTTATCAGGTTTTCCGTTTTTCAGAAAAGAAATATTATCACAGGAATCCAATATTTTCAACTCACCTGTATCAAATGAACTTATCAAATCAGGGCGAATTAATACCTGATCAAACATATTCCAGAAAAAAGTTTTGTGTTCCGAAGCCATATAATAATAAGTTCCCGGAAGATTTGGTGATAAATCTCCCATAAAACTCCACATAGGATTATAAAAGAATGGATAATCTCTCTTTTGCACAGTCCGAAATTTTCGTCCGGCAATCTGTCGGCATGAAACAGCATTAAAGCCATTTGCGTTGACAAGCCCTGATTCAAAAGGATTCATATTGAGATCACCTACCAGCAAGGTTCTTGAATGTCCGACATTTTTTTCTGCTTTTCTGATTTCCATTGATAACTCTGTACATTCCGACGCCTGACTCTCATCATTCCAGTACATTTTTGATGGAAAATGGATGACCGCCAGCAAAATATCCGTCATACCCGGCAATTTCAGATGTCGAATAGTAAGTCGGTCGTTTTCACAGACCGGTTTCGCAAATCCATTGTCAAATCGTGTAAAAATATGAATTTTGGAACACAAACCGGGTGCATAAAAAAAATCCGAACATTGTTGCTTTAATTCATTCAAGAAAATATTTTCATCAAATGAAAATTCTGCAAACATCAGAACATCAATACCATATCGGAGAACCATCTGAGTGATGACTTCCGGCAATGGTTTACCTTTGATAATCCTGTTTTTTCTGATATTCCAAAAAAGAAATGTGGTCATAGCGCAAGCAGCCTTTCGGCAATCATACAATTAATCTCAGAAGTTTTCAATGATACCCGGATAAATTTTTCCGAAAGCCCTGCAAAATTGGCGCAATTGCGAATCAGAATGCCCGCATTTGCCAGAGCTTCACAAATTTCGGATGCTTTATAATATCCGGATAATTCAGCAAGAACAAACGAAGTCTCACTGGGAAAAAGCTTCAGATGCCGCGATAATGACAGCTTCTGTGCAAACGCAGTTCTTTCGACCTCCAGCAACATCCTTGTATTTTCAATAAACGCGTCAATTTCAGGTCTGTTGGTCATCAGCCAGATTACCGCCGCCTGCGCCAGACTGTTCACACTCCACGGAAGTGCGTATCGCGTCAGTTTTGAAATCATCCTTTCATGTGCGGCAACAAAGCCGATTCTCAACCCCGGCACTCTGAAAATTTTGGACATGGAATTGAGTACAATAACATTTTCAATGCCCCGCGCAATAAAGCTGTGCTTTTCCGCGTCTCTTACAAACGGAAGATAAGATTCATCAATCATGAAGGTTTTTTGGGGAAAGGCGCGGCACAAAGATTCAAGCTGATCCGATGGGATCAGAACGCCGGTGGGATTATTCGGATTGCAGATAGAGATCGTATCTGCCGACTGCATATCTTTTTGGATCTGATTCAAATCCGGCATAAAATTCCGCGAAGCCTGTGTCAGAGAATAGGCGTAAGAAATGTCGTGCATGGCGCAGGCATCGGCATAATCCGAATACGTGGGACCGACAATGAGCGCGCTCTTTGTGCCAATGGCTTTGGGAATCGCATAAATAAACTGCGTTGTGCCGTTTCCTGCCAAAACGCATTTCGGATTAATTTCGTAACGATTGGCAAACGCGCAGACCGCCTTGCCCGCATCTGCTTCAGGCAGGGCAATCATTGCGCTGATGTTTTCTTTGAGAAACTCCGTAAGACCCGGCGGCGGTTCTGATGGATTCACGTTACTGCTCATGTCAATAATGTCAAACGGCTGGCATTTCAGCCTTCGTGCCAATTCATAAATATTTCCGCCATGTCCGCAAATCACGTTTGAACCTCCGCAAACCGCATATTTTTAAAAACCTGAACCTCTGATCTGATTATAGCAGCATCTTCATAACTCTGACAGACATGATTTTGAAAAAAATGTCAAATAAAATATTTGCATTCAGTGTGTAAATGATGTAACTTTTTATCCCAAAACAGCGATTTTCAATTCATTATGACAAAGATAAGGAGCGGGTTATGATCAGCCTTGATTTTCTGGAAAAGTCAAATGCTTTCAAAGGATTGAATGACGATCACCTGAAAGCGGTTCAACAATGCTGCCAAGAAAAGGAATTTCAGCGCGGAGAAAAGATCTTCGGCGAAGGAGACGATGCGACTCATTTGTGCATTGTCAGAGAAGGGCAGGTGGATTTGCGCTTTGATCTGTCCGGACGCCCCTCTTCGGAAAAAAATACCGTTTCTTCACTGACACAGGGAATGACCTTTCAGTGGTCAAGTCTGGTGCCGCCTTATAAAACCCGGCTGTCATCCTATTGTTCCGGCAGAAGCTGCATTGTGGTTATGGCAGACCGGAAACAACTGATGACGCTTTTTGAAAAAGATATGAGGCTGGGCTATCTGGTGATGTCGAATCTGGCAGAAATCGTGGGAGAACGCTTTCATACGCTGCAAGATGAGATTGCCAATCGCAGAGGACATGAGGTCATGTTCAATTGGTAGATTTTCAAGGAGGGCATTATGTTTAAGATCGTAAAACGCGAAGAAATGTCCGGCGGAACCGTAATTCTCAATGAAATTGAGGCGCCGCTGATTGCCCGGAAAGCCAAACCCGGACAATTTGTCATGAGGCTGGGCTATCTGGTGATGTCGAATCTGGCAGAAATCGTGGGAGAACGCT
>DYRC01000095.1:0-8546 GCA_020718925.1 Desulfonema limicola | reverse complement strand
ATGAGGCTGGGCTATCTGGTGATGTCGAATCTGGCAGAAATCGTGGGAGAACGCTTTCATACGCTGCAAGATGAGATTGCCAATCGCAGAGGACATGAGGTCATGTTCAATTGGTAGATTTTCAAGGAGGGCATTATGTTTAAGATCGTAAAACGCGAAGAAATGTCCGGCGGAACCGTAATTCTCAATGAAATTGAGGCGCCGCTGATTGCCCGGAAAGCCAAACCCGGACAATTTGTCATTATTAAAGCCAATGAAACCGGCGAGCGCATCCCATTGACGATGGCAAATACCGATCCGGATAAAGGGACGATTACCATCATTTATATGGTTGTCGGCAAAAGTACGGCGTTGTTCAAAACTTTGAAAGTCGGCGATGCGTATCAGGATGTGATCGGACCTTTGGGAAAAGCCACGCATATTGAAAAAGTCGGCACGGTGATTTGTGTCGGCGGCGGCACCGGCGTGGCAGTTTTGTATCCCATCACCCGTGCGCTCAGGCAAGCCGGAAATCATGTCATCACCATTATCGGTTCCAGAACCAAAGACCTGATGATTTTGGAAAAACAGATGACAGAAGTATCTGATGAATTTTATCCCTGCACCGACGACGGCTCTTACGGGCATCACGGTTTTGTAACCAATGTGCTGAAAGATAATCTGGAAAAAAGAAAAATTGATTTGGCAGTTGCCATCGGTCCTGTGCCGATGATGAAGTTCTGCGCTAAAATCACCAAAGATTTCAATGTGAAAACCATTGTAAGCCTCAATCCTATCATGGTGGATGGAACAGGCATGTGCGGCGGATGCCGGGTCAGCGTGGGCGGTCAGAGCAAATTCGGCTGTGTTGACGGACCCGAATTTGACGGTCATCAGGTGGATTATGATGAACTGATGAAGCGTCTTCAGGCATATAGTGAAGATGAGAAAAAGTGTTATCAGGATTTCTGCACGATACGAGATGCGGCATAAGGAGAGCGACATGGCAAAAGAAACTATATCAAGACAACCTATGCCGGAACAGGCTCCGGAAATCAGACGCCGGAATTTTGAAGAAGTTCCAACCGGATATACGCCCGAAGCCGCTCTCAAAGAGGCGGAACGCTGTATCACATGCAAAAAGCCATCCTGCGTGGAAGGCTGCCCGGTCGGCGTGGATATTCCCGGCTTTATCAGCCTGATTAAAGCTGGCGATTTTACCGGCGCAATCCGCAATGTATGGACTAAAAACAGCCTCCCGGCAGTCTGCGGCAGAGTCTGTCCCCAGGAGATTCAATGTGAAGGTCGGTGCGTTGTCGGCAAAAAAGACAAACCGGTGGCTATCGGCAATCTGGAACGATTTGTGGCAGACCATGAAAGAATGCACGGCACCGGCGCATTGCCCCCCAAACAACAGCCTAACGGCAAGAAAGTGGCGGTCGTCGGATCCGGTCCTTCGGGATTGACCGTTGCCGGCGATCTGATTCTCAAAGGATATGACGTTACGCTTCTGGAGGCATTTCACAAACCCGGCGGCGTTCTGATTTACGGCATTCCCGAATTCAGACTGCCCAAAGCCATTGTGGCGCAGGAAGTGGATTTTTTACAACGACTTGGCGTAAAACTCGAATGCAACGCGGTGGTCGGAAGAATCGTTACCTTAGATGAACTGTTTGAGCAGGGTTATGATGCGATTTTTGTCGGCGTAGGCGCGGGGCTGCCCAGTTTTATGAATCTTCCGGGTGAAAATCTGATCGGCATTCTGTCTGCCAATGAATATCTGACCCGTGCCAATCTGATGAAGGCATATCTTTATCCGGCAGTGGACACGCCCATTCCCAGAGGCAAAAATGTAGCGGTGCTGGGCGCGGGAAATGTGGCAATGGATTCAGCGCGGACGGCGCTGCGTCTGGGCGCGGACAACGTGAAAGTTGTTTATCGCCGATCCAGAGAAGAAATGCCTGCGCGTGCTGCTGAAATTCATCACGGAGAAGAAGAAGGCATTGAATTTAAACTGCTGACCAACCCGACCCGGTTTATCGGCGATGAAAAAGGGCGGCTGACCGGTATGGAATGCCTGAAAATGGAGCTGGGCGAGCCTGATCATTCGGGGCGGCGCAAACCCATACCGATAAAAGGCTCTGAATTTATCATTGACTGCGATCTGGTGATTGTGGCGGTCGGCACCGGCGCAAATCCGATTCTGACCCAATCCACGCCGGACATGGGATTGAACAAATGGGGCTATATTATTGCGGATCCCGAAACCGGCAAGACCACCAAAAAAGGCGTGTGGGCAGGCGGCGACATTGTTACCGGCGCGGCTACCGTTATTTTAGCGATGGGCGCGGGAAGAAAAGCGGCGGATTCCATACATCAATATCTGACTTGGGGCTGGTAATCAGCTTCACAATAACCTCTGGGGCATCTGCCTCAGAGGCTGAGATTTATCTGCACAATCTCCTTTACCTATGATCCCATATAGTCATGCCTTGACACTTATGATACCTTATGATACCTTTTTGAAATTATAAAACTATCAGGCATCGCTTTCTTAATGATTCCGCGGGGGCAATATGAAAGATAAAAAAGGAAAACATCGGACAACCATTCATGATGCGGATATTCCGATGGAAAAACATGATACTCTTGACTTATCGGAAGTTCCTGACGAAGAATTATTTGTCAGTGATGACGATATTATCGGGCTGTCGGAGGACTCCCCCATCAGTATGCGGCATACGGATGAAACGCTGGATGATGCGGAAGAAAACATTCTTATTGAAGAAGAAGATTATGATGTAAATGCGGAAACCATTATTGCACCATCAGAAACAGAGACCTCTGAACATGATGCAGGGCGCGAAGACGGCGAACATGGCGCTCTGAATATCGGAGATGTTTTTGACACAGATAGTCAGGCAGTTGTGGCGTCTGAAGATTCAGATGAAACCATTTCAGGTCTTGAAGAAGATATTTCGGATTTTGTCGAAGACGAGTCTGATTCCAGTGAGCGCATCATCGTCTCTGAGCCGATCACCATAGAAAAACCCGCGCCATCATACATTCCTGAGCCGAAAAAGCAGGAACCGGATGATGAAGTTTTGGAATTGGGAATCGAAGCCATCGTAGAGTCGGCAGATGACCGCGAAGAAGAGGATGAAACCATTGAACTTCTGGTACTTGCAGAAGAAATCAGTGATAAGGATTCTCAGGATATTCGGGATATTGACGATATTATCGGACTCGGAGCAGAAATCCTTGAAAACACAAGAGAATTGATTGTTCCTGTGGGATTTCATCCGGATGCCGAAGAGATCAGCCTCAGTGATGACGAAGACGATATTCTTCAAACCGAAGCTGAGACAAAGCCATTTGACGAAGACGATAATTTTATGTCGGAAGTCAGGCAGATACTTGCTGCTCAGGAGGCTGCCGAGCTTAAAACAGGCATTGCGCCTGAAAATGTCAGAGAAACTTCTTTTCCGGAGGATATTCCCGAATCTGATGATAATGCTCAACCGCTTTCCGAAGAAGACTCTGATGACGAGTCCGTGTATCATACCGGAGATATTATCTCTCCTGAGCAGGAACTTTTGTCAGCAGAAGCCGATGAGATTCTGGGTTCGGATTCAAATCCCATCATTGCGCCATCGGACGTGGAAGATTTTCCCGATGAAGATGATGAATCCCCGAAAGACGATAATAACTCACCGGATATTGACGTAGAGCTTGCCGAAAAGGTGTTTGAAAAAGCCGAGGACGAGGATGATATTTCGGACCTGAATGCTGAGACCATTATCGCGCCGCCGGAATATCAGGCAAAAAGAGCCGAGCCGATTCTTGAAGCCGAAGAAGATAGCAGGTTATCAGATATAGATGTTGACTTGGAACTTGCTGAAAAGGTGTTTGAGAAAGCCGAGGACGAGGATGATATTTCGGATTTGAATGCCGCGACCATTATCGCGCCGCCGGAATATCAGGCAAAAAGAGCCGAGCCGATTCTTGAAGCCGAAGAGGATAGCAATTTATCAGATATAGACGTTGACTTGGAACTTGCCGAAAAGGTGTTTGAGAAAGCCGATGACGAGGATGATATTTCAGATTTGAATGCTGAGACCATTATCGCGCTGCCGGAACAATCTGCCGAATCGCTCCGTAAAGATAAAGACAACGGCAATCTGCTGGATATTGATGTTGTTGACTTGGAACTTGATGAAGAAGTCTCTGCGAAAGCTGAAGATGAGGATGACATATCGGATCTGAATGCCGAGACGATTATCGCACCGCCTGAGCATCAGATAAAACATGCCGAGCCGATTCATCAGGACAAAGACGACGGCAATCTGCTGGACATTGATGTTGACATGGAACTTGATGAAGAAGTCTCTGAGAAAGCCGAAGATGATGATATTTCGGACTTGAATGCTGAGACCATTATCGCGCCGCCGGAATATCAGGTAAAAAGAGCCGAACCGATTCATCAGGATAAAGATGACGGCAATCTGCTGGATATTGATATAGATTCGGATATTGTTGAAACAGCAGAAAATGAAGTTATTTCAGAGCTTAACGCAGAAACAATTATCGCTCTGGCGGAAGATATTCCATCGCCTCATCCGCCGGAAAAAAATGTCTTGGATATTTCAGAAGACGATATCTTTGAGCTTGCCCCTGAAACGATTATTTCTTCGGCGCATAGCGATTCGACAACGGATATTTCTTCGTCCAATCAGGATTCCACAACAGATATTTCCGCGTGTCAGCCGAATACGGTTATTGGAAAAATGCTTGAAACCGAAAGTATTGCAGATCGTGAACTTGAGACCGTTATTCTGCCGAGAGAAAATAAAGCTATTGAAATACGTGATAAAATTAATCTTCTGAAAAACTCTGTGCAGAAGAAAAAAGTTGCTAAGGAAATTTCAGAGGAACTTGAAAGGCTTCCGGTCAGGAAAGAAAACTTAGTCGAATCTGTTCAGAAGCTATCGGAAGAATCGCCTTCGGATATTGACATTCTGGATGGCGAGGAGTTGAGAGATGATGAAAAAGACCTTCTGAAATTTCTGGAAATGGACCTTGTGCCATTGGATATTCCGCCTGAAACCGAAAAGAAAAAAGAGCCGGATAATAAAGACCTTGAAGAAGACGAGTATGTTCCGATAGAACAAATCATCAAAAATCCTCATGAAGGCGAAGGTACGGTCATTGAGGATATGTTCCGTCAGATAGAACCTTATGAGGCAAAGGGGGAGTCGCCGTTTTACATTTCCATCACGCCGGAGCAGATGGAGGCAGCTTTGGAGCGTGTGATTCAGAAAGTGTTTTCCGAAAAAATAGAGCATATTGTAACGCAGGTAATTGAAAAAACATTTACCGAAGAACTTGAAAAAAAGTTGAGAATTATTCTGATGCAAAACGACGACGAGCGTCGTTAGAGGAGCGAGTATGACTACCGATTTGCTGGATAAAGCGTATGAACCGCATGAGGCGGAGAAACGCTGGTATCGGTTTTGGGAAGAAAATCATAAGTTTGCAGCGCAGGAACTTAGCGCGAAAAAAGGCTATTCCATTGTGATTCCGCCGCCGAATGTAACCGGCGTACTTCACATGGGACATGCCCTGAACAATACCTTGCAGGATATTTTATGCCGGTATCGGCGGCTGCGCGGGGATAATGTGTTATGGATGCCCGGCACGGATCACGCAGGTATTGCCACTCAGAATGTGGTTGAAAAAAAGCTTGCGGCTGAAGGCTCGGATCGTCATCAGCTAGGCAGAGAAAAGTTTATTGAACGGGTCTGGGAATGGCGCAGAGAATCCGGGGGCGCGATTATCAACCAACTCAAGCGGCTGGGCGCGTCCTGCGACTGGGGGCGGGAACGCTTTACGATGGATGAGGGGCTGTCCCGTGCGGTTCGCAAGGTCTTTGTTCAGTTGTATGAAGAGGGCTTGATTTATCAGGGGAATTATATCATCAATTGGTGCTGCCGATGTTCTACGGCATTGTCGGATTTGGAAGTCGAACATGAAGAATCAGACGGGCATCTGTATCATATCCGCTATCCGTTTCCCGGCGGCACAGGCGCGATCACGGTTGCCACCACCCGCCCTGAAACCATGCTCGGCGATACGGCAGTGGCAGTTCATCCGGAGGACGAGCGGTATCTGAATCTCAGCCATAATGTGGTGATTCTGCCGTTGATGAATCGCAAAATTCCTGTTATCAGAGACAGCTATGTAAATATGGATTTCGGAACCGGCGGATTGAAAGTAACACCGGCGCATGATCCCAACGATTTTGAAATCGGAAGACGCCACAACCTGCCTGAAATCAAGGTTATCGGCGATGACGGACTGATGACAGCCGAAGCCGGGAAATTTGAAGGCATGGATCGGTTCAAATGCCGGGAAGCGGTGGTCAAAGAACTTCAGGCATTGGGGCTTTTGGAAAAAATAGAACCGCTTAAACATAGCGTGGGGCATTGCTATCGCTGTCATACGGTAGTTGAGCCGAATCTGTCCAAGCAATGGTTTGTCAGCGTAAAACCTTTGGCTGAAAAAGCCATTGCAGCCGTCAAAGACGGAAAAACCCGGATTATCCCGGAAACATGGGCAAATACCTATTTTGATTGGATGAACAATATCCGGGATTGGTGTATTTCGCGCCAAATCTGGTGGGGGCATCAGATTCCGGCGTGGACTTGTCAGAAATGTCAGAAAATGACCGTAGCAATGGAAACGCCTCAAGCCTGCACATGCGGCAGCACGGATTTGGTTCAGGAAACAGATGTGCTGGATACATGGTTCAGTTCCGCGCTCTGGCCCTTTTCAACCATGGGCTGGCCCGATAATACGCCTTTGTTGAAAACTTTTTATCCCACCTCAGTCTTGGTTACGGCGTTTGATATTCTCTTTTTCTGGGTTGCCCGGATGATGATGATGGGCATTCACTTTATGGGCGAAGTGCCGTTCAAAGATGTGTATATTCACGCACTTGTGCGCGATGAAGACGGGCAGAAGATGAGCAAATCCAAAGGCAATGTGATTGATCCGCTCTCAGTGATTGATCGCTATGGCACAGATGCGTTCCGCTTTACCTTAGCCGCATTTGCCGCGCAGGGCAGAGACGTGAAAATGTCTGAAAAGCGCGTTGAAGGATACCGGCATTTTATCAACAAGCTTTGGAATGCGGCGCGATTTGCGCTGATGAATATATCTGATGAAGTTATCAATAAAAAAACTGAGATCAAAGGCGAATTATCTCTGCCCAATCGCTGGATTTTATCCCGGCTTTCTCAGGCAAGCCACACTGCTGCCCAAGCATTGGATACATACCATTTCAACGATGCTGCCGGAGCCTTGTATAAATTTGTCTGGCATGAGTTCTGCGATTGGTATCTGGAAGCGGTCAAGCCCGCGCTCTACGGCAAGCTGGGAGAAGAAAAGCAGCAAGAAACCATGATGGTTCTGTGGCAGGTGCTGAAAGATACGCTGATTCTGCTGCATCCCTTTATTCCGTTTGTTACCGAAGAAATCTGGCATAAGCTTCCCAAAACCGAAGGGTCTGTTATGGACGCCGAATATCCTGAACATAAGGCTTTGGATATTCAGGCTGAATCTGAAATGGATTTGGTTATCAACATGATTACCGGCATTCGCAATATCCGGGGCGAGATGAATATTTCGCCGTCCATGATGCTTGAAGTCCTGATTCAGACGGATGACGATAGGATACGCAGTATTACGGAAACTCAGAAAGACATGATGATTGACCTTGCCCGGCTTAAAAGCCTTGCTGTTTCATTGCCCGGAGCAAAACCCAAAAGCGCTGCAACGGCGGTGGTTCAGGGTGCGACCGTGTTTGTGTCTTTGGAAGGCATTATTGACGTGGCGCAGGAAGTCCGCCGTCTTGAAAAAGAAATCGGCAAAATCAGTACAGATATGATCGCGGTCTTGAAAAAAATGCAAAATGAGGATTTTCTTGCCAAAGCGCCGCCGGATGTGGTGGAAAAAGTCAAAGAAAAACATGATATGCTTTTGGAAAAACAGGAAAAGCTTCAAGCCAACTTAGATAAAATCAAAGAATTTGCAAAGTAATCCCTCATGTATTCCATCAGACGCTTTATTCAGACAGCATTGGAAGAAGACATCGGTTCGGGGGACATCACCACAGAAAATCTTGTCCCCCCGAATCTGACCGGACAAGGCAGAATCGTTGCCAAACAACCCCTTGTTCTGGCAGGACTTGATATGGCAAGACAAGTCTTTGAAGAACTTGATCCGCAAATTCTTTTTAACTCAGCATTTCAGGATGGTCAGGAGATTGAAACCGGACAGGTTGTTCTTGAGGTGTCCGGCAAGCTTCGGGCATTGCTGATGGGCGAGCGGACTGCGTTGAATATTCTTCAGCGGCTGTCCGGCATTGCCACAAATGTCCGATCTTATGTGAATCTGCTTAAAGACAAGCCGGTGAAGCTTGTGGATACTCGGAAAACCGCTCCGGGCTGGCGGGTGTTGGAAAAATACGCTGTCCGGGTCGGCGGGGCATTCAATCACCGCATGGG
>DYRC01000006.1:25351-35619 GCA_020718925.1 Desulfonema limicola | reverse complement strand
CTTTCAAGGAGATTCAGAAAATGATACATTACACACCGATTGAAAAAACCGTTGTAGGTCAGGAACTTATTCGGATGGGGCGCATTGAAGGACGCATCGAAGGACGCACGGAAGGACGCACGGAAGGTATCGAAAAAGGCAAAATCATCGGCAAGATTCATGCCAGCCAAAGATTTCTGAAACGCCCGATTACGCCTGAGAAAAAGCTCCTTGCCCAAAGCCCCAAAGAACTCAGAGCAATGCTTAAACAGCTTGAAGCTATGCTGAATTGAAAAAACATAATCAATCCGAAATTCCGGAAGGAGAAAGTATCATGAAATCAAAGCTTTTCAGTTTTAAATCATTGTGTTGTATGGCTATCGCTCTCAGTGCGCTTGTGCTGATCGGAGGGGCTTTTTCTCCGGCACGGGCAGACTGGGGCGCAGTGGGAACCGGGACGGACAGTTACGTTATGTCTCTTGCGGCTGACAAATCCGGCAATCTGTATGCTGGTGGCGCATTCAGTACAGCTGGCAGTGTTAATGTTAACCGGATTGCCAAATGGAATGGTTCGTCTTGGAGCGCACTTGAATCTGGAATGTATAGTGGTAGTGAAGTCCAGTCGCTTGTGTTTGACAGTTCCGGCAATATGTATGCAGGCGGATTTTTCTTCTCAGTGGGCGCGGTTGCTGGGCTAAATAGTATTGCTAAATGGAATGGCTCAACATGGAGTGCTTTAGATTCGGGAGTATTTTCAAATATGGGCGGCGGCATCGTTAAGAAACTTGCAGTTGATAAATCAGACAATCTGTATGCGGCCGGGGTTTTTGACCATACAGGCGGCGTTACAGTAAATGGTATTGCCAAATGGAACGGTTCGGCATGGAGCGCATTAGGTTCAGGAATGGGCGGCGGAGTCTATGCCCTTGCGGTTGACAGTTCAGGCAATGTGTACGCTGCCGAACCTTCTGGCGGTATAGCGAAATGGAACGGCTCAGCATGGAGCGCATTAGGTTCAGGAGCGAACGGAATAGTCTATGCGCTTGCGGCTGACAGTTCGGGCAATGTGTATGCGGGCGGTGAATTTACTACTGCGGGCGGCGTTGCGGTCAGCAATATCGCTAAGTGGAACGGCTCAACGTGGAGTGCTTTGGGTTCAGGAATGAACGGCGCTGTCAGCTCTCTTGAGTTTGACAGTTCGGGCAATCTGTATGCTGCTGGTGGATCCAATGTTGCCAAATGGAACGGTTCAGCTTGGAGTACAGTCGGTTCAGGAATGGCTGGCGTTATTTCTCTCGCGTTTGACAGTTCGGGCAATCTATACGCTGGCGGATCTTTTACCACAGCAGGCGGTCTTCCTGCAAACAATATCGCCAAGTACAGCACCTCAAATATCATTTCCGGCTATGTCAGAGATTCAGGCAATATCGGAATATCCGGCGTTACAATGACATTCAGTGATGGCAGCACAGTTGTTACAGACAATTCCGGATTTTATACCAAAACAGTCAGTTCTAATTGGAGCGGGACGGTTACGCCGTCAAAGAGCAGTTATTCGTTCACGCCGTCAAATCGTTCTTACAGCAATGTAACGACAAATCAGCTTAATCAGGATTATAGCGGTATATTGATATCTACTTATACTGTAACTTTTCAAGCCGGTACAGGCGGAACAATTGCCCCTGCTACTTCTCAGACCGTAGCAAGCGGCGGCAGCACAACGGCGGTAACTGCGACAGCAAACAGCGGCTATGCGTTCATCAACTGGACAAATCAGAGCGGCTCTGTTGTTTCAACTTCTGCTACTCTTCCGGCTCAGACTATTACATCAAGCATGACTTTTACTGCCAATTTTCAGCAGGCGGCAACCCGCATCATCAACCTCACCGGCAGCGTTGATTTCGGCAATGTGAATGTCGGTTCAACCAAGCAACTGAATCTCACTATCAGCAACAGCGGCAATTCAACGCTGACGGTGAGTTCTATTACATATCCTGCGGGCTTTACCGGCAACTGGACCGGCGGAACGATTGCGGCAAGCGCCTCTAAAATCGTAACCGTAACTTTTACGCCGACTGCTGTTCAGTCTTACAGTGGCATGTTAGCCGTCAATTCAGATAAAACCAGCGGCACAAACACAATTGCAATTTCCGGTACGGGAACATCCGTAACCCGCATTATCAACCTTACCGGCAGCCTTGCTTTCGGCAATGTCAATATCGGCGCAACCAAGCAACTGAATCTCACCATCAGCAACAGCGGAACTTCAACGCTGACCGTCAGTTCAATCACTTATCCCACCGGATTTACCGGCAATTGGACCGGCGGCACAATAGCGGCAAGCGGCTCTAAAATCGTAACGGTAACTTTTAAGCCGACTGCCGCTCAGTCTTACAGTGGCATGGTAACCGTCAGTTCGGATAAAACAAGCGGCACAAACACAATCACAATTTCCGGCACAGGAGTTGCGGTAACAAAGATTATCGGATTAAGCGGCAGCCTTGCTTTCGGAAATGTAAATATCGGATCAACTGCCACAAAAACATTCACCATCAGCAACACCGGAAATACGACATTGACTGTCAGTTCGATTACTTACCCGACAGGCTATACCGGCAGTTGGAGCAGCGGAACGATTGCGGCAGGCAGTTCTAAGTCCGTAACCGTAACATTCAAGCCGACTGCGGTTCAGACATACAGCGGCACGGTAACGGTCAATTCCGATAAAACCAGCGGCACGAATACGATTGCAATTTCCGGCGCCGGTATTCAGGCTGCTCTTTCCTACACGATTTCCGGCTATGTGAAAAATGCAGGCAGTGTCGGCATAAGCGGCGTTACGCTGACATTCAGCAACAGCGGCGGCACGGCGACTACGGATACTTCAGGTTATTACAGCAAAGCGTTCACTGCCGCATGGACAGGCGTCGTTACGCCATCCAAAAGCGGTTCTGCCTTCACGCCTGCAACCCGGTCATACAGCGGCGTAACGGCAAATCAGACCAATCAGAATTATACCGGAGGCGTGGCGACTACTTCCTTCAGAATCTGGATTGATAAGAATGTCAACGGCGTTTATGACGCGGGCGAAGAAGTTGTCGGCGCGTCTGTGAGAGTGAACAGTGAAACGACTGACAGAGGCGTAACAAACAGTCAGGGAATTATTTCAATTCCGAACATTGCCAATGATGCAAAGATTTATGCACAGAAAACGCTTTACTCAATGAATAATCCCAAAGCCGGTGATGCCAATTTTGCCAGCACCCGGAGCAAAAATCCGTATTATGCCGGAACGGTGAACGGCAAGATGTATGAGTTTGTCATGGCAAGCGACATCATGGCTGCTGACGGAAGTTATGCCGATTTTCCGGGTTTGGGCAAGACCTTGCTGAATGCGACAAAGGATACTCAGGGCAACATGCTGATCCGGCTGGTTCATCCGAAAATCGGCTGGAATCTTGTGGTGTCATTTGAGGAAGCCCAGTCAACCGCATTCTATGACCAGATCAAAGCAGGCTTTAAGAGCTATGCGGATTATATGTACAATTACACAGACGGCTATTTTGTGGTGAAAAATGTCGTACTGGTGAAAGGCGCGTATCTCAATTCGGCGCAATGGAAATACTCTGATGTGCAGGTGAAAAATTCCGAGTGGCCCAATGCCCATGTTTTCGGAAACAGATATAATGCACAAACCCGTATTTCCATGAGCAAAAGCTGGTCAGGCGCCACTCCTGACGGCTATAACTGGTATTCGACTTTGGGGCATGAATCCGGGCATTATCTTCTCGGATTCTATGATGAATATCTGAATGGCAGTAAACAATCATACCAAACAAACGGAACCGGAACTTGGACATACAGAGTAGCCCATGATGGCGGAACCGGCGAGACAAATGAATTTCCTAACAACTACGGTATCATGCAGTATCAGTATAATCTGCATGAGATGAGTGATGCAACAGATTATTATCCTCATAGTTATTCGTCTGCCGCCACTGTAAGCAATCAGACCTATTTGCGGCAGGGGCAAAGCTGCTGGACATATTTCAAGTCGTATTATCAGAATGACATCAAAACGCAGATGGCAGCTAACGGCTTAACCGGCTTTTCGGATGCGTTTTTCAGCAATCTCATTGTTCCGCCGCATAGCAGCGGCAGCTATCCGGGCAGCGACCGAACCAAACGCAACGGTCCTTCGGTGATGAACCGTGATACGGTCAGTTTCATCGAATGGAATCTTCCGGCAGCCCGAAGCACCCGTCAGAACCAGAATGTATTTGACGCGGATGCGGTTGTTCTGGATGAAACCGGAACGCCGGTGTCCGGGGCAGATGTCTGGCTGGTATCTTCTGATCGCAGGAGTTTTCAGGGAAAAACGGATAAAAAGGGCATTGTGAAATGCGGCAGTCTGCTGATCGGCAAACATCTGGAGGCTTATCTGAGCGGCAGAAAAGCCGAAATCATGATTGATGCGGTGAGGGAACGTTATGTTCTGATCTTTCCGGTCAATCGGATTGATCTGAGAGAGGATATTGCATCAGGCATTATTATTACTGCAAAGCCTGACAGTTCAAATCCCAATCGTCTGACGATCACGGCATCGGGAAGCCTGCTGAGTGCCGCGCCTTCTGTAACGCTGTCTCAGTCGCATAACTATTCGGTCAATGTTTCCATGACGGCTTCGGGAGCGAATGAGTATTCGGGATTTGCGGATTATCAGTCTGATTCCGGCGATTTGAAGATAGCTTTGGCAGGATCGGAATCAAGCGGTCAGTTCGGAATTTTCACAACAGACGTCGGACCTGCTTCGGGATATTATATTCCCGGCGGCGAACTGGAAATGGCTTATGAGCCGACAAGTTTCAGCGGGAGCGGATCATTTGTGATAATGAGCAGTTCTGTGCCTGTACCGCCGAATAACGGGCTGATACAGATAGGAAATGTGTATAGTTTCGGATTTTCGGATACGGTCGGCGCTGTTAAAAATGTAATTCTGAACATCAGACTTTCAGGACATGACAAAGGCGCGAACCTGAATCTTTACGGATGGGATATTCAGAACAAAACGTGGATGCTGATTCAGGGCGGAAGTCTTGATAAAAAACAATTCAGCATATCGCTGGCATCTGTGGATTATCCGGCATACTCGTTGTTTACCATACCGCAGGCAAATGATTCCGAACCGCCGAATCCGGTAACGGGATTCACCGCCTCAACCGGCACTTCTCTGTGGAGCGTCAATCTTCAACTGACTGCACCGAGCGATAATACAGGCGTGTCTGATTATGATATTCGCTTCAATACCGTCCCGGTTACAGATGATAACTGGGATAAGTGTATATCAGCAGGTAATGTTCCCAAACCTGCATCACCGGGAACGCTTCAGAGTTTTACCGCAGAAATGCCGGATCCCGGCACTGAGTATTATTTCGGAATCATAGCAATTGATGCGGCAGGCAATTCATCAAGTCTTACAACTTCAAGCTTGCCGATAAAATCTCAGGCTGCCGATACAGACGGAGACGGAATCCCCGATTCGTGGGCAATATCTCGCGGGCTTGATCCGAATATCAGTGCTGCACAGAATGACGATGACGGAGACGGGCTGACGAATCTTCAGGAGTATCAGAATCATACTGATCCGCAGCATTCGGATACGGACAGAGACGGATATTCGGACGGCGATGAGATTGCACAGGGAATTGATCCGAATGATTTCGGGTCTAATCCGGGTTCATCATCGTCTGTTTTGGCAGATGTGATTATGGCATTGAGAGTTTTGGCAGGAATAACCGATCTGAATGTCGTTATTGCCGATCTGAATGGCGATGGTAAAATCGGTCTTGAGGAAGTGATTTACATTTTGCAAAAAGCAGCAGGATTGAGATAAACCCCACCCCTGCCCCTCCCCGAAACGGAGAGGAAAAAAATTCACCCCCACTTCCCTCTCAGGGAAGGGGGGCAGGGGGGTTAGGTAAGCCGGGCGATACAATTCGCTCGGCTTTTTTTATGAATTATCCTGATTCTTTCGTATCAAACATGATTTTGCTCGACAAAATGAAGAAATCAATGATAAAAACTGAAAATGATATTCTGATGAAAGGAGCGCCTGAATAATGCCGAAAACCAAAACAGCCGTGATGATCTTTTTTCTTCTGATAACCGCATGTCCGGTATCTGCATACACCGAACACGATTTCTGTGTGTCAAACAATACCGGCGAGACGCTTGAAGTCTGTCTTTATCCCAAAGACCCGTTGTATGATGATGATACAAATACCTGCTTTTGGGTAAAAAATGACAATCACTGCGATCTGCGGAACATTTTTTTTGAAGATGCCTGCAGATATGACCTGTGCGCTTACGGGGCGGATAGTCAGAATGATTACGGATGTATCCGAAACAGTTCCTGCACCGGAGTCGGTTATACTTTTGAGACGGGCAGAGCCTATGTATGCGGCAATTCATATTGCAGAACCGATGTTGAAGACGAAGATGATTCGGATACGGTGATATATTGTTTTATCGCTGCATCATCTTTTGATAAAAAAACATCTCTTGTTCTTGAACTTTTTCAGAACATATACTATTCAGTAAAAGATACATTCAAATCTGTTTGTGAAAATAAGACCCAAAGATGACACAGGAGGGGAGAGGATGACGAGACAGTGTGTGAAGGCGTTCACGATAATTGTAATGAGTATGGCGATACTCGTTTGGGGCGGATATGCGGCGTATGCTGAAAAAAGCGCCGCTATTCAGCCTCAGGAGGAGTTGAGCGGCAAAAGTAACAGCAGTGCCGAACCGGGCGGCGGAAATATCAGCGATGCTCCGGCTAACCCGCCGGCAGCAGCCCAACCTCCGGTCAGCAAACCGGCGCCGGTGAATGGACAGTTAGGCAACAAGCCCAAAACCGACTTTGTAGTTGACCCGCAGAAAGCCGAACTGGGCGCGTACATGGAAGAGTTGGTGGATAATTTTGAATTTATCATGGATGTTTCGGCATCCAAGCTTCTTCCGTATGAGCAGCAGACCAAACTTAAAGTCTGCAAAGATGTTGTCCGGCGCATGAATCCCAAAATTCCGGAGCGTCCGTTATGGGGTGCGCTCAGACGTTACGGATATGAAGCCGGCGCGTTCACGGAAAGAACCGCGCTGCTGTTTCCTGAAAACGGATCAGCCATAGGATCTTATGACCGCTCTGCCTATGCTCAGGCAATCGAAGTTGCAAGATGGTCCGGCGGCAAAAGTCCGATGGCGCTTGCGGTTGACAAATCCAGTGATGATTTTGCCGCAGCCGTAGGCTATCTCGCGCTGGTGATTATCAGCGATGGCAGAATTTTGGACAATGATCCGGAAGCCGCCGCACAGCGCATCAAAGACCGCTACGGCGACAGAATCTGTATCTATACCTGTCAGATCGGCGAAACCAAGCCGCTCATCAAGGGGCAGCCGTACACCAATCAGCAGATGATGGAAAGAATTGCCGAAATCGGCGGTTGCGGCTATGCCATCAATGCGGATGATGTCATTCCCGATAAGAATATGGGAGACTGGGTGCATGATATTTTTACCCGGGGAAATCGCTTCAAGCCTCAAAGAGACGTTATCACCAGACCTGATCCCTGCCCTGATGAAGATGCGGACGGCGTGTGCGATCAGTTTGATAAGTGTCCGCATACTCCCAGAGGCGCGCATGTTGACAGAGACGGATGCTGGATGCTGGATAAGGTTCAATTTGATCTGAACAAGTGGGTGATCAGAAACGAATACTATCCGATGCTGGATAAGGTGGCTGAAATGCTGATCAGCAGTCCTCAGACCAAGCTTGATGTTGATGGTCATACCTGTACGATATGGACTGAGGAATACAACATGAAACTGTCTCATTGGCGGGCAATGGCGGTGGCGTCGTACCTGCTGAAAAAGGGTGTGCGCTCCGATCAGTTGGTGGTCAAAGGCTTCGGATATCATCAGCCGACATCTTCCAACAGAACCGAAGAAGGCAGACGTCTGAACAGACGAGTCGAATTGAAGCAGACTCAATAAAAAACACCTCATCTCTGCCCTTCTGTCAGGAGGGGCAGAGGTTAACCCAAGGAGGATGCCATGATAAAAAAATTCTTGCTGATAACGGCGATAATCAGCGTGGGATTTATGAGCGGGTGCGCGGTTCAGGGCAAAAAAGCCTTTCAACCGGTGAACCTAAGCCCCAAACTTCAGTCCGGTCAATATGTTCAGAAAACAGATAATTTTCTGGTGATTCTGGATGCATCCAGCACGATGGCTGATCCGTACAAAGAAAAACGCAAACTCACCATTGCCAAAGAGATTGTGAGCAATATGCACCAGACTGTTCCGCAGGAACTCAGATTGAAAGGTGCGTTAAGAAGCATCGGCAATACGGTGTCTCCGTTCACCAGCAGAACGGATTTGCCATACAGTTTTGCCGAATATTCTTTGAACAGAAATTTAGATGACGGGCTGAAAATCGTAAAACGCGCCAGCGGGCAGACGCCGTTGGGACTTTCCATTTCGGCTGCTGCGGATGACCTGAAAGCTGTGGATGGCAGAACCGCCGTGATTATTGTCAGCGATGGCATATCTGATGATGATACAGCAGGCGCGGTTCTGAGAATGAAGCAGACGTATGGCGATAAAGTGGCAATTTATCCGATTCTGATCGGCGATGATCCCGCAGGCAGAAAAAATATGGAAAAGCTTGCCCGTGCCGGTGTGGGCGGATTTTCGGAAACCGGCGATAATCTGGTTACGCCTGAAAACATTGCCGATTATGTGGAAAAAGTATTTTTAGCCAAGATAACGGATAGCGATGGAGACGGCGTTCCTGATAGCAAAGACAAATGCCCGGATACGCCGGTCGGCATCAGGGTAGATGAGAACGGATGTCCGGTGGATACTGACGGAGACGGCGTTACAGATGATCGGGATCAATGCCCGGATACGCCGGCAGGCACAAAAGTTGACGAGCGCGGATGTCCGACTGAAGAAGAACTTCCTGCGCCGCGTCCTGTTATCGAAAACTGTCTGGAAGTCCCAACAGGGCTTAAAGATGTCAAGATTGATGACAGAGGGTGCTGGATTTTGGAAAATGTTCTGTTTGACAGCGGAAAATGGAAGATCAAATCCAAATATTATGCACAGTTGAATGAATTGGCAAAAACGCTGAAGAAAAATCCTGATCTTCAGATTATGATTCAAGGCTATACGGACAATGTCGGGTCTGCGGAATACAATCAGGGGCTTTCGGAAAGACGCGCCCATGCGGTGATGATGTATCTCAAGAAAAAAGGCGTTGAACCCAAACGGCTTTCCACCGTAGGCTATGGCTTCAAAAATCCGGTTGCTTCCAATGACACCAAGCAGGGCAAAGCGAAGAACCGCCGGGTTCAGCTTGAGCCGATGAAAGTGATTAATCCTTAATAATCAATCCCTTATCTCCTCTCTCCTTTTCCGCGTATCAAAGGGAAATGGGGAGTAGGAGAGGGCTTATCTCAACCCGCCGACTGCTGAAGATGGACAAACATAATTTCTGTTCTGTCGTTATTGGCAGCAAATTGAAGGTTTATCCGATGGACATCACACAAAAAAAGAAGGGTAGAACCCTGAAAAAAGAGATTCTTGCCCTTCTTCATCAGGAAGATTTCAGAAAAGCGATTGAAGAGATTCGGCAGATTCCGCCGAGGCAGACCGTCAATCCGCTGATTTCCTTTTTTTGCAGCACCGAGGAGATTGTCAGATGGCGGGCAATTGCGACTATGGGCGCAGTGATGGCTGATCTGGCTGATGAACACATTGAATCTGCCCGCGTGGTCATGCGCCGTCTGATGTGGAGCTTGAATGACGAATCCGGCGGCATCGGCTGGGGCGCGCCCGAAGCGATGGGCGAAATCATGGCGCGGCATGAACAGCTTGCAAAAGAATATCATCGGGTGCTGGTGTCTTATATCCGCGAAGATGGAAATTTTTTGGAGCATGAAACGCTTCAGCAAGGGCTGCTTTGGGGACTTGGCAGATTGGCGCAGGTCCGCCCCGAACTTGTCATGGATGCCGCGCTGTTTCTTGCGCCGTTTCTTCAATCGCAGGATCCGATTCATCGGGGGCTGGCTGCCCGGCTTGCCGAAAGCATTTTTTCAGCAGAACTCAAGCCGTTGCTTGAAATGCTGCTCCACGATCCCGCAATTATTTCAATTTTTGAAAACGGCTGTTTTAAGCAGTATGTTGTAGGCAATTTGGCTGAAAAGGCGTTGAGGTACGATTCATGA